>JAGPFT010000511.1 GCA_018056405.1 Anaerolineae bacterium | reverse complement strand
AAGTCTTTCTGCTCACGGGTACGCGACAGAGAGGCCGTCCAACTGCGCGCGCACATCCCATGCGTAGGGGTCGTCGCTGAGCACGCGCTCGTAAATCTCGCGCGCGGCCTGCCAGTCCCCTTCGTCCTCGTGCAGCGCCGCCAGGCGCAGCCACGGCTCATAGGACTGCCAGCTCGTGAGTGGCGTCCACGCCTGAGGCAACACCGCGAGATTGGCGTGCAGGGTGAAAACGGTCGTGTCATAGGTCGAGCGGAAGTCGGGCGGGTAGTTCAGCCCATGCTCCAGCCGCTCCTTGACGGTCGCGGCGTCCGCGCCGGCGCGTTCGGCAGCGCGGGCCAGCACGTACCAGCTCCAGGCGCTGCGGTTCTCGCTGAGGAAGATCGCTGCGCGAGCGGCCTTCTCCGCCGTTGGCATGTCGTCGGGCGGATCGTCCTGATTCAGCAGCCATTCGGCCTGAGCCGCGTAAAATCCGGCAATCGAGTTGGGAGCGCGCAGCAGCGGGTCGTAGCAGCGCCAGCAAGGGGGCGCGGAGGGATCATCGCCCGGCCACAGGGCGTCGAGGCGCAGGCCGTCTGGCAGCGAGCCGGTTGCCTGTTGCGCCCGCGCCAGGTACAGCGCGGCATCGGTCAGGCCACCGTAGACGGCAATATCCAGCGCGGTCTCTGGCTCAGTGACGGCGAAGTGCGCCACAGCGTCGCGCAGGAGAGCGGCGCGCTCCGGGTACGCCGGGTCCGTCCAGTAGGGTGACGACGCCAGCCAGCGCCCGGTCTCGAGCGCATCGAAGAAGGCGGCGCGTGCCTCGTCGGGGCGTCCGGCGGCGGTGTAGTATTCGCCCAGCTTGAGGAAGTAGCCGCCGTTCACCTGGTTCCAGCCAATCGCCTCCTGCTCGGCGGCGATGGCCTCTTCCAGGCGTCCGGCCTGGGCATAGAGCGCCGCCAGGTTATGCCAGCCCAGGTCCCAGGTAGCGCTGCGCTTCAGGCTGTCTTCGAAGGCGGCAATGGCCTCATCCAGGTACATTTGTGGCGCGGTGTCGGCCAATTCGCCGAGGATGATCGCCTCTTGCAGCCGGTAGAGATCGTTCCAGGGATCGGACTCCTGCGCCTGGCGCGCGGCAGCCAGCGCCTGAACGTACTCGCCAGCGTCCAGGTAGGCCAGCGCCTGGCGGTGCGCCCACAGCCCGCGATGCAGGGGCACAAAGGCGAGCTGAACCAGGGCCAGCAGCGCCAGCACTCCCCAAACCAGGCGGAGGCGGCGTGGGGCGTGGAGCCGCGCCACAGGCTCGACGGCGCGAGGCTGGTCTCCGGCGACGATGTACGCGCCGATGATCAGCACCGGCGTGATCAGTTGGATTTGCAGGAACGTATCCACCAGGCTGTGCGTCGCGTAGGCGGCCAGGGCAATTGCCGCGCCCTCCAGCCGGCGGCGGCGGGCGGCACTCCCCTTCTTCCACTCGTTCCACCAGGCCCGGCGCAACTGGTCGAGCAGCCACAGCGTCGGCAGCAACACCACGCCGCCGCCCTCAGCGAGCCAGTGAAAGAACAGGCTGTGCGCGTGGTGCAGGGGCATGTAGGTGTGCGACCGCACCCAATGGGGGTACCACAGCCGTTCTCCCCCAAACATGCGCGGCCCCGTCCCCGTGAGCGGGTCGTCAGCCACGATCTCGATGGCGCTCACCCACAGATCAAGCCGTGACAGGCTGTTGGCGTCGCGGGCGCGGATGACCATGGCGAAAATGAGGGCGGCGCCAATCGCGGCGGCCACGAGCGCTCCCGCAATCAGCAGGCGGGGAGCCAGCAGCGGGCGCAGCGCCGCCGGGAAGCGCTGCCGCGTCGCCGGGCGCAGCAACCAGGCCAGCACGACCATGCCGGCTAACGCTGCCAGGCCCATGCCCGCTCCGCGTGAATGTGTCGCCAGCACGACGCCGGTCAGCCCCAGCGCCAGCCCCCCCAGCGCCCAGCGCAGATCGCGCCGGGGCACGGTCGCAGCCCCGGCCAGCGCCAGTGGGATGATGAGCAGGCAGTACGCGCCGGTCGGATTGTTGTAACCGAGAGGCATGGCAGCTTCGTGCAACACCGGCGGCACGGTCAGACCGAACAGCGACGGCCAGCCCTGGACAAACTGGGGCAGAATGCCCAGGCCGAAATACCACATGATCATCTCTGCCGCCGCAAACATGACGAACAGAGCGCCGGCCATGAACAGCCCCTCGCTGATCCAGCGCTGCCATCGCGGGCCGCGCCGCATCAGGTCCACGACCAGGTAGTAGACGAGGATCACTATCCAGATCAGCCAGGCATATTCCAGGCTGAGGCGCGGATGGCGGGAGAAAATGGCTGCGACCGTCCAGGCGGTGCCCAGCGCCAACAGCGGCCAATCGAGCGGGGTGGATGGGAAGGGACGCCGCTCGCGCCACAACAGCAGCAGCCAGCCAGCCAGCAGGGCAGTGATCCCGACCTGGTGCACAATGCGCATCACGGCGTTCTGCTCGACCACGCCGCCGAACATGGACGCATAGATGACGCTGAGAATAGTCAGGAAGCGCAATAGACGTGGTAACATACGCTCTTTTGGGACCGAAGTGGGAGCCAGGAGTGAGTGTAGTTGTACCATCTCGCGCCGGGTCTACGCAACCGGCGGGGGGCGTCGTTGGCGAATTCCTCGCGCGCCGGTTTCGTAGGGGCGCTGCTCTGCTGCGCCCGGAGTCAGACTTCCGAAGTTTGGGAAACTTCGGAAGTCTCTTGCCGCCTGCCTCCGCAGCCCTTCCGCGCTACTCGTCGTCGCCCGATGCAGCCCCGGCCCCTAGCGCGTCCATACTGTTCAGGGCCGGGCCGCCGGCCAGGTCATCATCGCCCAGATCGGGCATAGACGCCTCGATGTCCTCCGGGTTGTCGCCGCGCTC
>JAGPFT010000510.1 GCA_018056405.1 Anaerolineae bacterium | reverse complement strand
TTCTTTGGATAAAGCCTCTAGTTTTGGTACAACCTGAGTTAGGAGCTGAATGATAATACTGGCGTTGATGTATGGGCCTAAGCCCATAAGTAGAATTGAAAAATTGGCCAAAGCACCACCAGAAAATGCACGGCACGCTCTAGCGCACGGCGATGTCGAACGTCGTACGGCGCGCCCGCTCGAACGACATGCCCAGCACCTTGTCCTGCACCCAGACTGTCACATCACCGCTGGTGTTGCCCGGCTGCAACGCAGTCAGGGTCAGGGTGACGGGCAGCTTCTCGCCGGCGAAGATACGCTGATCCAGCGCGTACTCCTCCCACGTGCCCAACAGCGGGTAGCTGCGCGCGCGCGTGCCGCGAAAGGCTGGCTCGGTTGCCTCGACGTGCACTGCGTCATCCAGCGCCTCGTCCAGCCCAATCGCCGTGACGCGCACGGCTCCCAGCGACACGTTCTCGATGGTCAGCGTCACGCTGAAGGTTTCGCCGGCGCTGACGGTGACGCGGGCCGGATCGAGCGTCGTGCGAATCTCATTCGGCTCGGCAGCCAACGAGCGCAGCCCGGCGGCCACACCCATGCAGCACAGCGTCAGAACCGCAAGGAGGCCCAGCGGCAGAATCAGACGCCTCACGACGATATTACCCTTTCCTGTGGCCTTTATCCTCTATGAAACTCGCCGGTCGTAAGTCGAGACCGGCGAGCGACCGTAATGTCATTGTAGCGAGTAGGGGCGGGATGTGTCAACGCCCTCAGCGCGCCGGCTCGTCGCGGAAGATGCGCACGCGGCGGTTCGGCTCGGTGCCGTAGCTGTGCGAGACCAGATGCGCGGCCCGGGCCAGGTCATGCTGCTTGCGGCGAATGTAGGCATCCTGCGGGGCCAGGTCTACTGACCGCTCGCCGCTGCGAATACGCCGGATTGCCTCTTCTACTTCGCGCAGGGCGTTGCTCGTCGGGTCCTGCGGCGTCTCGCTGTACAGCCCGAAAATGTCCACCAGGAAATCCTCGACCTGGGTGATCGTATTGGCGCGCAGGACGTAGATCGAGATGCCCATCCGCTCCGCGTCCACGATCAGGCGCGGGCGGCGGCGGTAGTAGTTCTTGAGCGTGATCAGCGCCTGGGCCGTTTCGAGGTCATCCACGATCTCCACCGGCACGCGAAGCTGCCGGGCGACCTGGATCAGCCGGTTGCGGGCCACGCCATAAGGGAACACGTGCAGCGTTTGCTGGCCACGCCCGCTCTCGCGCTGCGGCGAGAACAGCTCCGCGCGCTCGTAGTCCGTCTCGACAGCGGGCACTGACTCGCGGCGTCCTGCGCCAGGAGCCTTGCGCCCGCCGTTACGCGCGCCATTGCGCTCGCCGAAGGCAGTCTCTGAGCGGGCGCTCTCAATGGTGATCGAGCCGTCTTCGTTGCGCTGGCGAATCTCGACCGGCAGCGGGTGACCGCGCAGCTTGGCGTCCACAGCGGCAGCCAGGTCTTCGAGCACCACCAGCCGGTCGCGTGTTTGAATCTCGACGAGCACGTTGAAGGTGGGCGGCGCGCGCCGCTCCAGCACCGTCTTCTGCGTGCCGCGCCGCCGCGCCTCTTCGTCGGACAGCGTGACCGACTCGATGCCGCCCACCAGGTCGGACAGGGTGGGATTGAGCAGCAGGTTGTCGAGCGTGTTGCCGTGCGCCGTGCCGATGAGCTGCACGCCGCGCTCGGCGATGGTGCGGGCGGCGGCGGCTTCCAGCTCGCGCCCGATCTCGTCAATGACAATTGTCTCCGGGTTGTGATTCTCCACCGCCTCGATCATCACTTCGTGCTGGAGCAAGGGCGTGGCTACCTGCATCCGGCGGGCGCGGCCCACTGCCGGGTGAGGCACGTCGCCGTCGCCGCCGATCTCGTTCGACGTGTCCACGATGACCACGCGCCGTGTCTCGGCCAGCACGCGCGCCGCCTCGCGCAGCAGGGTGGTCTTGCCCACGCCGGGCGGACCCAGCAACAGCACGTTGTTGCCGGCCTCGATGATGTCGGCCAGGATGTCAATCGTGCCGTAGACGGCGCGCCCCACGCGGCAGGTGAGGCCGACGATGTGCCCGCGCCGGTTGCGGATGGCGCTGATGCGGTGTAGCGTGCGCTCGATGCCCGCGCGGTTGTCATCATCGAACTCGCCCACACGCTCGGCGACGTATTCGATGGTATCTTCGGTGACTTCCTGGTTGTCGAGCACGACCTCGCTATCCACAAAACGAGCGGTGGGCACGCGCCCCAGGTCGAGGATCACTTCCAGGAGGTCGTCGTCTTTGCGCTCCAATGCTTCTAGCGCGGCGACGAGGTGAGAGGGGAGAACTGCTTTCAGTTGATCCAGATCATCCGTGATTCGGCGTTCCATATCCTCTTTACCGGTGATTGCCGTTATGTCGCCCGTGTGACCAACGACCGAATAGACTCTTGGGCTTGCTCAGCCGCGTGAATGGCCCGTCCACAACCGGGGGCCGCAGGCGGCCCGCTTCGAGGCCGGGTACTGTCACCGGCTCCAGGCGCTCGACGCGGTGCATGGTGTGCTTGACCATCAGGGCGTGCTCCGTCCAGGGCTTGAAGCCGGCTTGTTCGAGCACGCCGCGCAGCCAGTCCTGATAGGCGCGCGCGTACAGGAAGACCGGCACCTGTTCGGTGCGCGGAATATGTGCTAGCGCCGAGAGGATGACTGCCGCCGTCTGGTCGTAGACTTCTGGGTGGAAGTAGGGCTTGATCACTACGCCGTTCTTGCCCTCGATGACCAGCAGGTAGGCGGCGATATGCCCCTCCTTCTCGTAGATCAGGCCGTTGTGATCCGGCTCTGGCAGCGGCTCGGCCTGCTGCAACAGGCGCGGCACGGTGTTGGCGTGCAGCGTGCTGATGGCGAAGGCGTCCTCTTCTGTCTC
>JAGPFT010000034.1 GCA_018056405.1 Anaerolineae bacterium | reverse complement strand
CCCCCCGCCAGGCGCGCCCGTCTAGCCTGCCGGGGGGACCCAGAGGCCCGCAAGCGCCGCCCGCTTCTGCTGCTCGACCAGTTTTGCACGGAGGTCCGGCAGTGGTACCTGTGGATCTCTTCGACACTCTCAATGACGCTTGGCGTGCGGTTTGCTGCGCCTACGACGTGGGCGGCGACCTGCCGGATATGGGCGTGCTCTTCGAGGGGGCCGATCTGTCAGCGCCGGCGCAGGCATCGGCGGCGGTGCTGACCAACATGCTGACCGAAGCCATCGGGCGCGTCGGGCGTTTCTCCCCCTGGTACCGCCAGCCGGTCAGCGCCTTCGGCCTGGTTCTGGCTCGCGACGTGGCGACTGGCTGCGTCCACTGGATGCTGGCCGAGCGCGCCGTCGAGCAGTGGGAGCGCATCCTCAAGCCGCTGGAAGTTGCCATTGCCCGCAATGTCGGCCTGATCCTGTCGGTCAGTGTGCTGGATGTCCTGGAACAGGCCGCCCAGGACGACGACCCGTGCGTGATGGCTGCCTGCCTGTGCACGCCGCCGCGCGTGATCCTGGTCAGCCGGTCGGTGCTGCGGACGGCGCAGATTCGCTGCGACGCCTGCCAGCAGCAGTTCCACTTGGTGGAGGACACGCCTGGAAGGAATTTCTGGGAGGAGTAGGGCGCTCACCGTCCGGGCGAGCATCCGACCAGCCGCGCTTTGCTCTGCACTGCTCAGCCGCCCCGCACAGACTCGTAGATGCGCAGCAGTTGCGCGTAGTTGCGCTCGGCGGTGTACTTCTGCTCGTACTCACGGCGGGCAGCGCGCCCCATCTCGGCCATCTCTGCCGGATGATCCCAGGCCCAGCGGACTTTGGCGGCCAGGTCTGCCGCGTCGCCGGGGGCGAAGTGCAGCCCGGTGACGCCGTCGGTTACGATCTCGGCCATAACCCCCGTGCGCGAGGCAATGACCGGCACGCCGCAGGCGAAGGCCTCGATAATGGACATGGGCAACCCTTCGTACCACGTCGAAGGAAAGATCATCGCTCGCGCATGACCAAGCAAATTCAGCACCGCCTCACGTGGCAGCCAGTCCACAAACTCAACCTGAGCCAGTCTATGCCGGCCAGCGTAGCCCACTAATTCGTCGCGCAGCGGGCCGGCCCCGACCACCTTGAGCGAGATTCCTCCCAGGCTTTGCCAGGCGTGTAGCAACTCGCGGCAACCTTTTTCCGGCGAGAGCCGCCCCATGTAAATGGCATAGTTTCCCCTCGGTTCGCGCCAGCCGGGATCGGGAGATACGAAGTTCGGCTTGACAGTGATTTTATGGGCGGGCAGGCCCGCCTGGACGAACTTCTGCCGCCCGAATTCCGTCAGGGCGATATAGGCATCCACTGCCTGCGACCAGGTGCGCCGCAGCCGATGAAAGGCGAGAGTCGCGGCGACTGCCCCAGTAAGCCCCCGGCTGTTGTGATAGCAGGCATGAACCACCCCCGGCCAGGCAATTCCCTTCCCCAGACAATCCTCGCATATCCGTCCGTCGCGGGTGAAGGTCGCCGCCGGGCAACTCAGGCGGTAATTGTGCAGCGTCTGCACCACTGGCACGCCCGCCTCGCGGCAGGCGATGTATGCCGCCGGGGAGATCATGAAGTGCGTGTTGTGGAAGTGAGCCACGTCCGGCTTTTCCGCTGCGATCAGCGCGCGCAGGTCGCGCACGGCGTCGCGCGCCCAGACCATGCGCAGGGGCAGCAGGGCCTTAGCGGCGGGGGAGAAGTCGCGCACCTCGGCGTTGGAGCGGGTGTAGGTGACGACGGTGTGCCCGTGCTCGCGCAGCAGCGCCGCCTCGCGCTCGAAGACGGCATCCTCGCCGCCAGGGTGCTGGTAGGCGTTATGGATGAGTAGGGTCTTCACGACTTGTAGGCTAAGTAGCGCAATTCACCATCGATTGCCAGAGTTTGCAGCAGGATGTGCAGTGCACGGCGTGCGGGATGTGTGGTGTACTGTACATGCCAATACAGACGCCTTGGGCGGACAAAGCCTGCTCTCAAGAGCAGCGATTCAAGGTTATGGGGAGAAAACAGAAAGAGATGGCCCGGATTTCGCGCTTCTTTCCACTTTGTGCGTTTCAGTCTGCAACTGATTCCCGCAGCATTCGGTGTCGCCAGAAACAACCACCCATCGTCTGACAGATATCGTCTCAGATGAGTGATAGTTTGTTGTGGAGCGGGCAAATGCTCCAGGACATCAATTGACACAACACCGTCAAACCGCGTGTCTTCAGGGATATCATCCAGTTGCCGAAATGTGTTCACCCCACGTTGCTGCAAGTATGTGTGACCATATGGTTCGACGGCAACTACATTCGCCCCCAGTGCTAAGAGAGCAGCGACCGTTGCGCCTCTTCCAGCGCCAAAATCGAGGATATTCACGTCCGAGAAGCTCCTCAACCGTAGAGAATGGAGTAGCTGCGCAACGTATTCGGCAGCCAGACTGTGGTTAGTCCCTCCTGTCTCTCGAGTATTGTTTTCCGGTGCCGCCCAGCTCTCATCATATAGATCGCCCAACTCCCCCTCGGTTGGCTGCGGATTGCGCATAAGTAATCCGCAATCTGCGCAGCGCCACATCCGAACCGTGGGCCACAGCCCGTTGATCGGACCACCGCATACTGGACATTGCTTGAGGTTCATGACCGTTACCGTCCGATAGCCCATCGTATGTGCTTGGCGATGCTGCGAGCCCAATCAAGCAGCGCGTTCCCAGAAGGTGGGTTAAGAATGGCATCACGAACTGAGATTTCATCTGCTGCTTTATGTCGCGCAATATACGCAGGGTGATTCAGTGGAAAATCTAGCGACTCAGTGTTCATGCTGTGTATCAACCGTCGGCGATGCGTATTTGTGGCATCTGATCCAGCCCCGATATTAGACACAAGGTTTTGGGCCGGCGTAATCGCGTATCCACCAGACGCAAGACAGGCGAAGACCCACTGCGAGGACCAGGTATCTTCCTTGCCGGCGGCGACTCGTCTCCATCGAAATCTCCAGAAATCTCGTTCAACACGTTTTTCGAATTCACCCAGATATCTTTCCCGATCATGGTCCTTCCATCGGATCATATCAACATCGTATTGCCGCCAGGCCCGCCGCCATGTGGCCCAACCCCAAACGTGCGGATAGCGCGAGAAATAGTAACTTGTATCAATCGGCACGCGCCCGCGCAGGAAATTGTTTCCGCTGATATGCATGATGCGCGGCTCGTCGCGGTAATAGTCCAATAGCTCACTGCAGAAGCGGAAAAACGTGAAATCTGGCAGACAGTCATCTTCGAGGATGATCGCTTCTTCGACCTGGGTAAATACCCAGTCCAGGCCGGACGAGACGCGGCGCTTCAGGCCCAGGTTGGTCTCGGCGTAGTTCTTGAAGACCTCGCACGGCCAGTTCACACCCTCGATGATCGCCCGCGTCTCGGCGCAGCGCGCGACTTCGCTATCGTCGCGCGGCCCGTCGGCGATCACATACAGCCGCCGGGGACGCGCAGCGGCGATGGCCGCGAAGACACGGCGCGTCACGTCCGGACGCTTGTAGATCACGAAGGCGATGGGGACTTCAAGCTCGTTGCTCACGGTTTGCCTTTGCGGCTACACCTCAGGAGAAACGCTCTCTCTGAGACGATACAGGACATCAAGTTCGCTCATCTGCTCCAGCCGCTCATAGCGCGGCAGGATCAGCGCCTCCACTGCCGCGCGGTCGCGCACTTCAATGAGCATATAGCGGGGCTGATAGCGATTCAAGTCCAGCCCGGCCAGTACCTCGGCTTCGTAGCCCTCCACGTCCAAAGACAACAGATCAATCCGGCTGACCTGGCACTCGTCCAGGATAGAAGTCAGGGTACGGGCGGGCACGCGAATCTCAAGCGGGCCAGTGATCCGCTCCAATTCGCGCCCCCTGGCAACATGCTTTCTCTCTTGCGCGGGATCGGCCCAACTGCCTTGCACGACCGACATCAGCCCGGCAAACGCGATTTGAATATCGGGGTGCGGGTAATCAAAGGGCACACAAGCGCAGTTGAACACGCGCGCCCTGGGGCGTGCGCGCACCGCGCGCCGGTACAATGCCGGGACTGCTTCTATGAGGATACCTCGCCAGCCCTGCCACCGTTCAAAGTAGTACGTGTTGCTTTGGCTCAGACCGTCATTGGCCCCAAGTTCAACGAAAAAACCTCCTTGGTAGGATAGATAGGGCAGGAGCTTGCGGTCCAGGTCGTTGAGGGCCAGCCAGGAATAGCGGTCGCTCCCGAATCGCTCAAACAGCATCCGTCGCAAGTGTACCAATCGTCGCTTGACAGCAAGCGCGTTATTGATCATGGCTGATCTCAAAAGGATTCGGATAGAACAAAGCGCGCGTTTGCATTTTCCCCAATGAAACCAGCGCCGGAAACAGGAACGAGCTGAGATAGGCCTGCACCCCATACGATACAGTGGTCGCAATCGCCGAGCCAACCCCGCCTAAGGGTGGAATCAGCACCAGATTCAGCAGCACGTTTGAGACTGCCCCCAGGATGCTGGCTCTTAAGGTCAAAATCTGGCGGTTTTCAGACTGGACAACGGCGCTGCGCACCTGGCCCAGGCTCACCCACACCCCGGCCCAGATCAAGATCGCCAGCATCGGCGCGGCGTCGGCGAATTTTGCGCCGTAGAACAGCCTGATGATGAACGGGGCCAGGAGGGTGGTGGGGATCGCCACGCCGTAGGAAAGCAGCACCATCAGGTTCAGCAGGCGTTGGATGCGCTGGCGGTATTCGGCGGGCGGCAGGCTCTTGGCGCGCACAATCGTCGGGAAGAGGGTGGTGCGGATAGCCATCGGCACAAACAGCCAAATCTCGGACAGCTTGACGGCGGCGGCATACAGGCCCACCTCGCGCGCGCCCTCTTCGCCGGGGATCATCTGGCCCAGCATCGTCTGGTCTACGCGCATGTAAACCATGATCGCCAGGCCCTCGATCAACAGCGGCCAACTGTCGGAAAGCAGGCTCCGGGCGCGGGCCAACTGCGCGCGCCAGGCGGGCAGCGTGCCGCGCGTCCGCTGAAACACGACCACCAGCCCCAGGGCAAACAGCCCGCTTTCGACGACGGTGATCACGGCGAAAACCAGCAGCGACGCCCCGGCCAGGACCGCTGCCACGCGCACGACGCTGGCGATCAGCAGGGCCGCGTTGCGCGCGTAGACCACGTATCTGGCGCGCACCTGGGCGTTGAACCACTGCTCGATGACGGTGAATGCCTGGAAGATCAGCCCGCAGGCGATCACCCAGACCAGCCGTTGGGTTTCTGGCTGGTGCGGGCGCAGGAACATCACGGCTGCCGACGCCAGCGCCGCTCCCACCACCGCACCGCCGAGCATGAGCACGAAGGCGCTGCCCAGAGTGGCGTTCTCGTCCTGCGGTTTTTCAACCAGGTCGCGCATGACCAGGTTGGGCAGGCCCAGCAGCGCCAGCGGTGTGAACAGGGCGACGAAAGCGACCGCGAAAGACAACGTGCCGTACTGCTCCGGCCCCAGGTAGCGTACCACCCAGGCGTTGACGATCATCACGCTGAGCAGACGCAGCACGTTGTCGGCGAAGAGCCAGCCGATGTTCTCCACGATCCGGCGCGAGCCAGGATTGCGCACCTGGAAATCGTGAAGCTGAGCCGCTATCTGGCGGAACTCTCTCAAGCGAGCGCCCCCTGTGCTGGGTGAGCAGGATGCAGTGAGACATTCTAGCAAAGGTTGGCAGAATGTACCTGGCGCTTGGCTGACAGGGCAGCGGGGGTGTGGTATCTTAAGGGGCAGGTGCGCGTTTGATCGCCGCTGACTGACACCTGATGACCGGAACCTGATCGCCACCTGCTCATAGCCCATGCCTGCGCCGCTGCACATCGTCATCCTCAGCGATCTGCTCCCCCCCGACGAACCGGGCGGCGCGGGCCGCGTCGCCTGGCAACTGGGACAGGGCTTCGTCGCCGCCGGGCAGCGCGTCACGTTCATCACCACGTCGCCCGGCCCGTCGCGCACCGAGAAGCGCGACGGCTTCACCGTCCATGTGCTACACTCCCGCTATGCCGAGCGCTGGCGGGCCTGGTTCGGTTTGTTCAACCCGCAGACCGTCTGGCCGCTCAACCGGGTGCTGCGCCAGTTGCGGCCCGACGTGGTGCACGCCCACAACGTGCACAGCCATCTCAGCTACCACAGTCTGGTCATCGCCCGTCATGTGGGGGCGGCGACCGTCTTCACCGCCCACGACGCGATGACCGTCGCCTATGGCAAGCTCACCCACTTCATAGACCCGGCCCGCCCAGAGCAATGCGACGGCTTCAACTACCGGCTGCCCCGCGGCTACAACCTGCGCCAGATGCGCTTTCGCTGGAATCCGGCGCGCAACCTGTCCATCCACCATACGCTGCGCTACTACACCGATGCGCGGGTCGCCGTCAGCGGCGAACTGAAGAAGGCGCTGGAAGCCAACCGTCTGCCGCCATTCGAAGTGGTGCACAACGGGATCGATCCCAGCCGCTTCGACGTGCCCGAAGCCGCCGTCGCCGTGTTGCGCCAGCGGTACCGGCTTGAAGGGCGGCGGGTGATTCTCTTCGGGGGGCGGCTGAACCGCGCCAAAGGCGACCAGCAACTGCTGGCCGCACTGCGCTGCGTGCGCCAGGCCGTGCCGGAGGTGGCCCTGCTGGTGCTGGCCCGCTCCGATGACTATTTGCAACGTCTGCTGAGGGAGCACTCCGACCTGGCGGAGGTCATCGTGCCGGGCGGCTGGCTGGAAGGGGCGGAACTGGCCGCCGCCTACCGGCTGGCGCAGGTAGTGGTGTTGCCGTCGGTGTGCTTCGAGACGTTCGGCCTGGCCGCCCTGGAGGGGATGGCCGCCGGCGCTGTCCCTGTGGTGACGTGCTTCGGCGGCCCGCGCGAAGTCGTCGCCGACGGCGAAACCGGCTTCGTGGTCAACCCCTATCACACCGACGCCCTGGCCGACCGCCTGATCCGCCTGCTGGCAGACGAAGCGTTGCGCCAGCGCATGGCGGCTGCCGGGCGCGCCCGCGTCGAAGAGCAGTTCACGCTGCAACAACAGACTGAGAAGATGCTCGCCGTGTTCGAACGGGCGCTGGCCCGCCGCCGGGCTTGACGAGGCCAGACTCCTAACTCATGACTCCTGACTCACGTCTCGCTTTCAGGATGGCGCGCCCATGAAACTGCTGGTGATCGTCTCTTCCCTCGACCTGACCCAACCCTTCAGCGCCACGCCCGCCTGGTGGCAACTGCTCAAGGCGCTGTACGAGGTGGGCGTGGACGTGATCGCCACCCCCTACCAGGGGCCGGCCATCGAGTCCCCCTGGTGGCGGGCTGCGCCCAACCCGACCAAACGTGAGGGCGACGCTTTCAAGCTGGCCCGCGACACCCTGCGCCGTCTCACTGGCGACCGGCAGACGCAGGTTGAGGGGGCGCAGGTGCAGGCCGAGAGCCTGTCCGACCGGCTGGTGCGCCGCGTGGCGCAGACGGTGATCGCCCCGCGCTGGCGGCGGCACGTGGACGGCATCCTGCGCCAGCAGCCGGACGTGGATGCCGTGCTGGTGATCACCGTGCCCGCCAATCACCTCAACGGCGTAGCGCGTCATATCGTCGAGCGGCACCACAAGCCGGTCTTCTTCTACGACGGCGACGTGCCGGCCAGCCTGCCCACCTTCATGGGCTTTGCCACCGGCTTCCGCATTTACCAGGGCGCGGACCTGTCCGAGTACACGGCGTTCCTCTCCAACAGCGAGGGCGGGCGGCAGGGCTTGCTCGACCTGGGCGCGCGCGCCGTGCACACGCTCTTCTACGGCGCGGACGAAGACCTGTTCAGCCCGCTGGACGTGGCCCAGGACCTCGACGCCTTCTTCTACGGGCACGGGCGCGAGTACCGCGCCGAGTGGATTGAAGCGATGGTGCGCGAGCCAAGCCTGGCCTTGCCAGAGGCGCGCTTCGCCGTGCGTGGGACGCGCCTGGGCGACCTGGGCCGGGCGCAGATGCTGCCCTATCTGTCGTTCAGCAAGCTGCGCGAGTACGCCTGCCGGAGCAAAATCAATCTGGTCATCACCCGCAAGGCTCATGCCTCGGTGTTCGCCTCGTCATCCTCGCGCCCCTTCGAGCTGGCCTCGCTGGGCGCGTGCATGGTCTGCAACCCTTACGAGGGCCTCGAGGCATGGTTCGAGCCGGAGAAAGAGTTGATCGTCGTGCACAGCGCCGAAGAAGCGATTGAGCGGTATACTTGGCTGCTGGCGCACGACGAGGCGCGGCGCGCGATGGGCCAGGCCGCCCGCGAGCGCTTCTTGAAGGAGCACACCTTTCGCCACCGCGCCAGGCAACTGGTGAGCATCATCCAGGGCTATCTGTCCTGAGTGCTGATTCGTCCCTTCTCGCCTGCGACCTCACCCCCTGACCCCTTCTCTGAAGCAGTTCGGGGGCGGACAGGCATTGAGGTTGGTGTGTAGTCTGGAGTGGTCTTTCATCTCACCTCACCCCCGCTCGGCGCTAACGCGCCTTGCTTCTCCCTCTCCGTTAACGGAGAGGGGGAAAGGCCGAGCGTAGCGAGGCCAGGGGGTGAGGTTAACTGGACACCATCTCAAGGCTTCCCACGCTGCTGCCTGCCCCTGAACTCTGAAGCGGAGAGAGGGGGAAGTTGAGCGAAGCGAAACGGGGGTGAGGTGAATACCTGGCAAGCAAGGCTGGCTGCTGATGAGCGAGCACCCGCAATGCGATCACGACCCCGCCCCGCCGGAGAGGCTGCTCTCGGCGGGCGCGCTGCGTATGGCCCTGGACACGCCCTGGCGCGTCCGGCTGGAGCTGCGCCGCTGGCTGAGCTGGCCGGGCGCGCGGCTGATCTTCGCCCTGGCCGGGGTGCGCTGGGGGCGCGGCTGGCGCTTCTACGGCGTGCCCATCCTGCAGAAGCACCGCCGCAGCACGATGATCATTGGTGACGGGCTGTCGCTGCGCTCAACGCCGCATAGCAACGCGCTCGGCCCCAACCATCCGGTCATTCTCTCCACGCGCAGGCCCGGCGCGCGGCTGGTCATCGGGCGCGGCTTCGGCATGACCGGCGGGACGATCTGCGCCGAGGAGTCGATCACCATCGGCGACGATGTGTGGGTGGGGGCCAACTGCGTCATCACCGACACCGACTTCCACCCGCTCGATCTGGCAACGCGCCTGGCCCGCCCGCTGGACGGCGCGACCGCCCCGATGATTATCGAGGATGGCGTCTTTATTGGCATGAACTCGCTGGTGCTCAAGGGGGTGACTATCGGCGCGAGGAGCGTCATTGGCGCGGGCAGCGTCGTGACGCGCAGCATCCCGGCCGGCGTGATCGCGGCGGGCAACCCCGCCCGGCCCATCCGCCCGCTCGACGCCGTGCGGCTCCGTCACCTCTGACGCGCGGGGGCCGCTGATGGATTTCGTCGCTTACCTGCTGCTGGCCGGCGTGCTGCTCGGCCTGGGGACTCTGGCTGCTGCCGCGCTGCCAGGGCGTGGGCTGCGCGTGGGCCTGGGGGCCGTGCTGGCCCTGGCCGCCGTCGTAGACCTGACCTGGCTGCTCGCGCCGCTGATCGGCTGGTCTGCCAAGCTGGGCGACGCAGCCTGGATCATCGTGTTCGTGGCGGCGACCAGCCTGGCCTTGCGTCGCCAACATCATGCGCCCGGTGGCTGGGATCGCCCTTCCGCGCGTGATCTGGCCATCCTGGGGCTGGTCATTGTCGCCTTTGGCGTTGGGCTGCTCGTGCTGCCGGTGCCGCTTGACACGGACGCGCAGGGCTTTGGCACCCTGGCCCTGACGCTGCGCGACGGCGGCGACTACACGACGCTGGCTCCCTGGCACCCAGAGATTGAGTATCTCTACTCGCCCGCGCAGCCGGGCCTGATCGCGCACCTGAGCGCACGCTTCACGCCCGGCATTCACGCGCTGCAAATGGCGCTCGGCGCGGCGACGGCGGCGCTCTTCGTCTGGGCCGCCTACGACTTGGGCTGCGAGTTAGGCGACCGGCGGCTGGGCCGCGCCTTCCTGCTGGCGGCGCTGGGCGGGACGGGCCTGCTCACCGCCTTCATGGACTCTCACTACACGGCACTGCTGGCGCTGGTGTTCTCGCTAGGATTCCTCACCTTCGCCCTGCGCGCGCTGCGCGCGCCGGACGCCTGGAACGCGGGGCTGGCAGCGATCTGCCTGGCGGCGGTGCCGTTCAGCCAGCCAGACACGACCATCGCCCTGATCATCGGCTACGCGCCCTGGCTGCTGGTCGTGTGGCTGGCCCGCCCACGCCCGACGCTCCGCGCCTGGCTGACGGTCGCCGTGTGGATACCGCTGGCGGCGCTGCTGCTGGTCGCGCCCTGGCTGGTCAGCTTGCGCGAGCTGCTCGGCTCCGGCCTCGAGTCGCCCTTTGAGGTCAGCACGGCGCACTGGCGGACGATGGTGATCATGCATGGCGGGGTGATCGTGCTGCTGGCCGGCCTAGGCGCGCTGGTGGGCCTGCGACGGCGCTCCCCGGCGACTCTGCTGGCGCTGGTCTGGCTGGTCGCCATCGTCGAGTTCTCCACGCTCGGCCTGCTGGAGCGGACCTTCCCGGCGCTGCTGGCTCCGCTGCTCAAGTACGATTACCCGTTCAGCCTGGCCTGGCACGGGCCGATCATCCCCTACACGATTCTCGGCGGGAGCGGGTTGCTGTGGCTGGCCGACCGGCGAGGCGCGGCGCGCGCGGATCGGCTGGCGCGGCGCTGGGCGTATCCGGCGGTGGCGCTGGGCGCGGCGGCCCTGCTGGGGATCGTCGTGGCCTTCGATCCGCTGCTGGCGGCCAGCAAAGACGCGGGCGTGCGCTTCTACGGCGCGTTTTCGTCGTCAGCGGACGTGGCGGCGATGCAATGGCTGCACGATCACACGCCCCCCGGTGCGCGCGTGCTGAATCACCCCGGCCCGCACGAGGGTGACTGGGCACCGGTCATTGCCGAGCGCGACACGGTCTTTTTCCGCCCGCAGCCGTTCTTCCGCGGGACGGCGCGCGCCGAGGCCGAGCAGGACGCCCTGCGCGCCTTCTGGCGCGATCCGGCGGATCCGGTGCATCGGGAGGCACTGCTGGCAGCGGGCGTGCGCTACGTGCTGGTGCCGCAGGTCTTCGCCAACCCGGACGCGCTGGCTGAGATGGTGCGCTGGCGTCCGCCGCTGGACGAGGCGGCGTCGTATGCGGCAGGGGCGGTGAGGGACGCGCCTTACCTGCGGCTGGTCTTCGACCGCGACGGGGCGCAGGTCTATGAAGTTGTGGCGGGGGGAGAGTGAGCGAAATGAAAGTCCCGTCTAAGCAATAAAGACGGGACTATTCGGGATGATGCGCGTCGCACTGCCATCTAAATAATGGCTGTTTGTTATTGTAGCGCAAGTAGGCGGGGGATTGTCAAGTTTTCGCCGCCGAAGGGTGCGTGCAAAGGTTGACAGCGACTCGCTGGGCGCAGGGCATTGACCTCACCCCCAGCCTCGCTGCGCTCGGCTTGCCCCCTCTCCATTCGAATGGAGAGGGGGCGCGAGGCGCGTCAGCGCCGAGCGGGGGTGAGGTCAACCAGGGCGCAGCAGAGCAGCATCCCTACCTGACAGGTTTTGCACGCACCCCCGCCGAAAGCGGGTGGCGGCTTTCCTCTGTGTCCCCTCTCAGTTACCGTCCCCGCTCCGCCGGCGCAGCAGCGCCTCCAGGTGAGCCTGCACGGCCGGCCACTCGCCGTCGAGGATGCGGAACCAGGCGGTGTCGCGGCTGCATCCCTTGACGATCATGTGCTGCTGCTGAATGCCCTCGAACTGAAACCCCATGCGCAACGCAGCCCGGCGCGAGCGCTCGTTGCGCGCGTCGCACTTCCATTCCACCCGCCGGTAGCCCAGGGCGAAGGCGTGCTTCAGCATCAGGGTGGTGGCCTCGGTGTTGGCGGCGGTGCGCTGGGCGATGGGGCTGTACCAGATGCTTCCTAGCTCGATGCGCAAGTGTTCGGGCGTGTTGTTCAGGTAGTTGGCCATGCCGATGGGCCGCCCGGTGGCACTGTCCACCACGCAGAAAGGCAGGCCGTTGGGCGCGTTCACCTGGGTGCGCACGTAGTCCGCGAACGCTTCCAGCGAGGCGAACGGCCCGCCGAACAGGTAGCGCCAGATCAGCGCGTCCGCGTCATACGCGCCCAGCGCACGGCCCCCCAGCGCAATCGGGCTGCCGTTGGAGACGGCGTACAACCCTTCCAGGTGACGCTGTTCGTCAAGCGGCTCCAGGCGCACAAACTCGCCGCGCAGCACGACCGGCTCCGGCTTGAGGGGCAGGTAGGCGCGCCGTTCCAACACGTCGGAGGGGAGTGGCACGGGTATGTCAGCGGTCATCGGTTGCTTCTCCAGATGGCAAGCGCGGGGTGCGTGCAAAACCTGTCAGGGTGGGGCGCAGCTCTGCTGCGCCCTGGTTGACCTCACCCCTGCTCGGCGCTAACGCGCCTCGCCGCCCCCTCTCCATTCGAATGGAGAGGGGGCAAGTCGAGCGTAGCGAGGCTGGGGGTGAGGTCAATGCCCTGCGTCCAGCGAGTCGCTGTCAACCTTTGCACGCACCCCAAGCGCGGGCGAGCCGGTCAGTTTCCGGTTTACTAAAGGTATAATACTATTACAATCAGGATTGCGGTCAGGGAGGTTTTATAATGAAAGGGTCCTGGAAGCTGGGTCGGTTCGCCGGCATTGACGTGTTCATACACGCCACCTTTCTGGTGCTGATCGGTTGGGTGCTCCTCGCCCATTGGCTGGAGGGCGAGAGCCTGGCGGCTACGCTGGAGGGCGTGGGCTTCGTCCTAGCCCTGTTTGCCTGTGTGGTGTTCCACGAATACGGGCACGCGCTCACTGCGCGACGCTACGGTATCAGGACGCGCGACATCACTCTGC
>JAGPFT010000033.1 GCA_018056405.1 Anaerolineae bacterium | reverse complement strand
TCAGGCCCTGGTAGGTCATCGCCGCCACGACCGCGATGCGGGCGAAGACGAGCGGGTTCGGCTCCACATAGCCGAAGGAGGTCAGCGGCGCGCCACCCCCGCCCAGGCCGCTGGGTTGCTTGGCGTAGAGCACGGTGTCGTGCTTCAGTTCCGTCCAGCTTGCCAGGCCGGTCTGCAGGTCCTTGCGCAGCCAGGCTTCGCTCTGCATCAGCGGCGGGTAGCCCGCCGAACGCTTTTCCCACAGCGGCTTGAGCGTCCACAACCAGCCGCCGTAGGTATTCTCCAGCCAGTCCTGGTCGCCCAGCACGCCCAGTTCTGAGGCCAGCTTGAGCACCTGCCCGTCATAGTTGAGGAAGTCGCCCGCTCCCGCCTGGATGGCCAGGAAGTAGGGCGTCTCCGATCCGCCGACCGTCGCCGCCACGTCCAGGCCAAGCGGCAGCAGGCGGGGATTCTCGCGTGTGCCCACGTAGGGGTACATCAACTGCCCCATCACGTAGCCGTCAAGGGTGAAGCGCTGGCCCAGGAAGCGGAAGCCGCGCCCCGCCTCGCTCAGGTCCTCTGCCGCCGTGTCGTCGGGCAGGATCAGGCCGTTGATGCGCGGGCCGGGGAGGGCCTTCAGCGCGGCCTGGAAGGCGGCCAGTTGCTGCGGATCGGCCAGGGCCTCGAGCGGCAAGTCCTCCGGGTGGTAGATCGCGGCGGCGACCGCGCTGTATTCGGGCGGGCCGAGGTCGTCCACCGGGCCGATCAGAAAGGTCAGCGTCTCGTGCAGCGTCGTCCAACCGGTGACCGCCTGCGGCGAGGAGCGCAGCGCGCGCAGCAGCAGCAGCGCGATCTGCGTGGCGTCTGGGTCGTCAGCCAGGAAGGTGATGCGGCTGAGCCACATCATGCCCCGGAAGTACTGCTCCAGCACGGGATCGCCGTCGTAGTGACCGCGCGGACGGTACTGGCTGAAGTCCTCCTGGTAGCCGGCCAGGAAGGGCACCTCAAGTTGCCCCTGGGCGGCCAGGGCCATCTCCACCAGCGGCGTCACCGCGCTCATGGCTTCCGTCCCGATGATCGGCGCGGCGCTGCCCGGCGCGAGCAATTCGAGCGCCACCGCCAGGTATAGCTCGGCGCTGCGCGCGGCGCTTTCCAGCGGCGTCCCGGCGGCAGCCTGAGTCTGCGCGTGGGCGGCTTGCAGCGCGGGCGTCACCACTTCTTGAGTGAGCAGCGGGTAGAAGCTCACCTGCTCCAGGTCGGTGAGCAGGTTGTCGAAGATGAAGTGCAGCGCGTGCAGCGTCGCGTCGGTGGTGATGAAGAAGGCGTGGCCGGGCGGCAGCTCAGCGTCCTCCGAGCCGTCCCAGGTGACGCCCTCCGGCCATGTCTGCCAGTTGTCGCTATCCATATAGGCCGGGTGGAACTGATCCAGCCCGCCGGGGACGACGACAAAACCGTTCTGGGCCAGCAACGCCAGTTGCGCCTGATTCAGCCCGGCGTCCTTCAAGAACATGACGCCGCTCAGGTCAACAGGCAGGTTCGGCAGGTCGCCGTTGTACACGGCGGGCGGGGCGATCTGCATCGGATCGGGCAGGCCGTCCCCCCAGTAATCGGCGACGAACGTCGCCCAGTCCCACACGGTGAAGGGGCCGGTGCCCTGGCTGAGCGGGACAATCGGGCCGGTCGGTGTGACCGCGCCCTGGGGCGTCGCAGCAGCGGCAGCAGACGGCGCGACGAAGTACTCGCCCTCCATGCCCTCGGCGATCCAGCCGGCCAGCGCGCCCGCCGCTACGTGCCACCAATAGATGCTGTCCGCGCAGACCGGTCCTTCGACCACGGCGAAGGTCGTGCCTTCGGGAAGCTGGCCGATCAGGGTGCCGCCCAAACCGGCGGCACCACGCACGTTGAGCGGGCGACCGTCGGTGAAGGTGACCATCCCCTCGCCGCCCGCTGCCAGACGTGGCGGGGGCGCGCTGCCGCACTCGCCCTGCGCGCGCGCCGCCAGGGTGAAGGCCGGAGCCAGCGCCCCGGCGATCAGGGCGGCGCTGAACAGAAGTGTCAAGAACCAGTGCCGATGAAGTCGCATTGAAGATCACTCCCACGCTATGCGGTTCCAGGCCGCAAGGGACGCGCCGGTGCGCTCCCCATACTGCATTGTAGCATTGTTCCCGCTGCGCAAATACATGCCGGGATGACGGGCGCTCTACGCTGCGTCGCCGGGAGACCGCCGCCGATTCGCGGTGTTCGCGTTGGGGCAGGTATAGAAACCCGCCCCTACAAGCGCTCGCCGCTCCCCTCCGGTTGTGATTCGTGCCCCGCCTCTCTATAATCCGCGCCATGAACGCAGACATCCCCCGTCCCCGCACGCTGTTCGGCTTCCGGCTCCGCACGCTGATTGTGTTCGTGGTGCTGATCCTGGTCGCAAGCGGCGCGCTGGCCCTCGACCTGGCCTCGGAGGGGCTGGTCTACGACGCGCTCTGGGAGGTCACCGGCGAGACCGCCCCGCTGAAACAGGTACTCGGCTTCGGGCAGTACCTCGTCCGCTGGACGCGCGCCCAGCCCGACACGCAGCCCTTCGCCGACATCGCCCTGGCTGACGTGAATCCCTTCGCCGTCAACACGTTCCTGGAGCAGGAAGTCGAGCCGGCCAAGCGCGAGCGGCAGATGCAGATGATCGCCGAGGCGGGCTTCGGCTGGATTCGCCAGCAGTTCCCCTGGGAAGACATCGAGATTCACGCCAAGGGCGACTTCACCGACCGGCGCAACCTCGACGTACACGGGGCGATCAGCGCCTGGGACAAGTACGATCACATCGTCGCCCTGGCCGAACAGTACGCCTTGCAGATCATCGCCCGATTGGGCGGCCCCATGCCCGCCTGGAGCCTGCCAGAGGGCACCGACAACCGCTACACGCCACCTGCCAACTTTCAGGACTTCGTGGACTACGCGGTCGCCGTAGCGACGCGCTATCGCGGGCGCATCCAGCACTACCAGGTGTGGAACGAGCCAAACCTCTACCCCGAATGGGGCGAGCAGACGGTCAATGCCGAGGCGTACACCGACCTGCTCTGCCGCACCTACCGTGCCCTGAAAGCCATTGACCCGCAGATTGTGGTCATCACCGGGGCCATCGGCCCGACGATTGACCTGAGCGGGCGCAACGCCTACGACGTGCTCTATTTGCAGCGCATGTACCAGGCGGGGGCGGGCGCGTGCTTTGACGTGCTCGCCGTGCAGGGCTACGGGTTGTGGAGCGGCCCCACCGACCGCCGCCTGCGCCCGACGACGATCAACTTCCAGCGCCATCTTTACCTGCGCGACGTGATGGTCGCCAACGGCGACGCGCACAAACCCATCTGGATCAGCGAAGCGGGCTGGAACCCGGTGCCGGACGATCCGGCCATCGCCGACCTGGAACGCTACGGGCGGGTGACGATGGAGCAGGCCGCTGCCTGGGCACCGCTGGCCTACCAGCGCGCCAGCGAGGAATGGCCCTGGATCGGGGTGATCGCCTGGTGGTACTTCAAACGCGCCGACGACTCCGAGCGCGACCAAAGCTGGTACTACTTCCGGCTGGTCGAACCGGACTTCACGCCCACGCCCGTCTATCAGGCGCTCAAGGCGTACATGACAGATGAGCAACCGCAGGCCCTCGGCGCGGGGCGGCACGGGCTGGCCGCGCGCGGGCTGATCAGCGCCGGCCCGGACGGTGAAGAGACGCGGACGTTTCGCGTCCGCGGCACGGCGGCCTATCTGTGCCACGAAGCGCTGCCGCAGTCGCCGGCGATCACGGTCAGCGCCGACGGCGGCGCGGCGCGGACGCTCGTCCTGGCGGCGGGCGCGGCGGGCTGCGCGCCGCTGAGCGAATCGCTGGGCGGGGGGACGCATACCCTGGCCCTGAGCGCGGACGACTGGGACGGCCTGCACAGCCTGGTTGTGCTCGATCACAGCGCGCGGCAGCGCCTGCCCTGGCTGCTGGCGGGCCTGCTGGCGGTGGCCGGCGCGCTCGTCGTGCTGGGCCGCGCGGTGACCGTCCGGCTGAGCCGACCGTTGACGTAGGGGGCGGACAGGTAGGTGAGAATCGTTGAGATGGACAAAGTGATGCGGTGTGTGGTCTTAGCCCCACCCCTAAATCCCCTCCCCACGTAGTGGAGAGAGGACTTGCTGGCAGCCTTGCTCCCCCTCTCCACCACGTGGAGAGGGGGCTGGGGGGTGAGGCTAGACGTGAGACGTTCGCCTGGTTTCACGTTCGCTCAATGCCTGTCCGCCCCAGACCGACCGGCGGCGTAGGGGCGTTGCTTTGCCGCGTCCATGTGCACCAAGTAAAGGCATTCGGGCGCGTGGTGTGAGCGGAACGTCCCTCCTCCTGGCCCCTTCCCCGGCAGAGCCAGGGAGGGGGAAATGCCCCAACCGGCGGCCAAAGTCCCCCTCTCTAGCTCGGCTGGAGAGGGGGATTTAGGGGGAGAGGCGTGTGCAGCCGGGCTTAAGTTGGTGCATAGGGGGCGCTGTTTGCCGCGCCCTGGGGCGGAGCAGAGCGCCGCTCCTACGGTGTCGCAGGACTGGAAGGGAAAGGGCAGCGGTGGCCGAACGATGGATCGGGCTGTGGGACATCGCCGGGCGGATCGGGGGCGTCCTGCGCCGCCACGCCTGGATCGCGCCGCTGATCGTCTTGCTGCTGGCGTTTGCCGTGCGTTTCCATTTCCTCGAACGCCAATCCCTGTGGAACGACGAGGGCAACAGCCTGCGCCTGGCGCAGCGCAGCGTCCCCGACCTGCTCGACGCCGCCGGGCGCGACATTCACCCGCCGGGCTATTACCTGGTGCTGAAGGGCTGGATCGCGCTGGCGGGCGAGAGCGAATTCGGACTGCGCGCGCTCTCGGCGCTGCAGGGCGTGCTGACCGTCGCCGTGACGATGGCGCTGGGGCGGACGCTGTTCGGCGGGGCGACGGGGGCGCTGGCCGGGCTGTTCGTGGCGCTCAGTCCCTTCGCCGTGACTTACAGCCAGGAGACGCGCATGTACGCGCAGCTTGCCCTGCTCAGCGCGGCGAGCATGGCCCTCTTCGCCCGCTGGCTGGGAGAAGCGTCTGTAGGGGCGTATGGCGATACGCCCCTACGGAAGGGCGAAGAATCACCGCAGAGGCGCAGAGAGCGCAGAGAAAAGACAGAAAACAGGTATTTCTCCGCGTCCTCCGCGCCTCTGCGGTTCAAACTTGCGCTGGCGCTGGCCCTGGTCAACGCCGCCGGGCTGTACACACAGTACTCGTTCCCCTTCACCTTGCTCGCCCAGGGTATTTTTCTCATTGCGTGGATCGCCTGGCACAGCTATAGGCCGGCTTCTC
The DNA here is from genome assembly GCA_018056405.1 of Anaerolineae bacterium. Classification (GTDB taxonomy): domain Bacteria; phylum Chloroflexota; class Anaerolineae; order Aggregatilineales; family Aggregatilineaceae; genus UBA2029. The sequence goes on along the minus strand of JAGPFT010000033.1, from coordinate 7,613 downwards.
CCCCCTCTCTAGCTCGGCTGGAGAGGGGGGCCGGGGGGGTGAGGCCCCTCGCCGCCTACCTGGCCCTCAGCCTGCTGACGCTGGCCCTCTTCGCTCCCTGGCTGCCCACCGCCTGGGAACAGGTCACGGCCTGGCCGCGCACGGGCGAAGACCTGGCCCTCGGCGAGCAGGTGCGCACCATCCTCACCTGGCTCGTCTACGGCAACACAGCCGGCGACGTGGCTCCCCTGCATTTCCTATGGCCGGCGGTGCTGCTGGCGGCGGCGCTGTGGCCGGGGCGCGGGCGCGCGCAGGGCTGGCGACTCGCCCTGCCGCTGATCTGGGCGGTCGTGGTCACGGGCGCGCTGTTCGTCTCCGGCGCGTATCGCCCGGCCAACCTCAAGTTCCTGCTGCCCGCGCAGGTCGCCCTGGCCCTGCTGCTGGCGGAGGGCGCGCGGCGGCTGTGGACAGTTGGGGAGCGCGTGCGCCCGCTGAGCGCCCGCGAAACGCACGCCGTCGCGCGGATGCTGGCCGTGGTGTGCGCCTTCCTGGTGGCAATGGGGGCGGCGGGGGCGCTCGATGCGCTCTACAACGACCCCGCCTATGCCCGCGCCGATTACCGGGCCATCGCCGCTCGTCTGATGGCCGACGAGCGCCCTGGCGACGCGATCCTTCTCGACGCGCCCAACCAGATCGAAGTGTTCAGCTACTACTACCGGGGGGACGCCCCACTCTACCCGCTGCCGCGCGGCCTGGGCGGAGACGACGCTGCGACGCAGGCCGAAGTCGAGGCCGTGATCGGCGAGCACAAGCGCCTCTTCGCTATCTTCTGGGGCGAGGAGGAGCGCGACCCACGCCGCATCGTGCAGGCGACGCTCGACGCCGGGGCCTATCCGGTCGCCTCGACGTGGTACGGCGACGTGCGCCTGGCCCAGTACGCTGTGCTCGGCCCCGCGCCGGATGCGCCCACTATCGCCCTGGACGTGCGCTTCGGCGACGCGCTGCGCCTGACCGGTTACGCGCTGAGCGCCCCAAGCGCCCTTCCCGGCGACGCCCTCGGCGTGACGCTGTTCTGGGCGGCGGACATGCCGCTCGCTGCGCGGTACAAGGTCACGGTGCAGCTTCTCGCGCCGGACGGATCGCTGGCCGCCCAGCACGACGCCGAACCCGCCAATAATCTGGCTCCCACGACGACCTGGACATTCGGCCAGACGGTGAGTGACACGCATGGCCTGCTCGTGCCGTCGGACGCGCCGCCGGGCACATATATCCTGGCTGTGGCGGTGTACCCGCTCGACGCGCCGCAGGAGCGGCTGCCAGTGAGCGGGGACGGCGCGGCGGCGGATGGGCTGCTGCCGTTGGCGACGCTGGCCGTGCGCTGACGCCCTCAGCATCTTCTCATTCGCCGCCAGGGGCCAATTCAGCTACAACTTAAGCAGCCCTGCTGATCGCTGATCCTCTGCCGCACGCACCCGATCGCTGGCAACCGACCACTGACTGCCATCCGCCTCAGGAGGTGCTCCCCATGATCCTCGTCACCGGCGCAGCCGGCTACGTCGGCAACAACCTCGTTCGTCTGCTCGTCGCCCAGGGCAAGCCGGTGCGCGCGCTGGTACACAGCCCGCAGAAGGCCGCCGTCCGCCTGGCCGACGTGCGCGAGCAGATCGAGATCGTGCGCGGCGTGCTGGAGGCGCTGGACGCGCGCCGCCTGACGGTCAACGTGCCGGTGCCGCTGCTGCGCCCGGTCGTCAAGCTGATGGAGGTCGCGCTGCCCAACCCGCCGGTGACGACCAGCCTGCTCGACCTGCTCAAGGTGGATAATGCCGTCGTGGAGAACGCGCTGACCGGCGTCTTCGGCATCACGCCGCGCCCCTTCACGCCGCAGAACCTGAGCTACATGCGCCAGTTCACCGCGCGGGAATCGCTCAAGCGGCTGTTGGGGCGTGCCTGACGCGCGGAGCCGCTCACCCCAACTGGACGATGGTGATGGTCAGCGCGCCCGCCCCGCCCGGCCTGCCGCCAGCGACACTGAAGCGCACGCGCCGGTAGTCGTCCCCCACGTCGTAAATGGCGCTGTAGAGGTGATCGCCCGCGTAGTCAGGCGGCTCCGCTGCCAGCTTGAGCGCCTCCAGGGCGGGCGCGCCGTCAATCGCCAGCCCGCTCGCGGTAAGCTGCGGCAGGTCGAGCGGCGTCCCGTCCTCGCCAGCAAACACGTAGAGCGCGTCGAGCGTCCCCACGCCGGCCAGCGCCCCGCTGCCCTCGACCACGATCCGCACCTGCCCGTAGTAGCGAAACTCGGTCTCGACTGGCCCGGCGCGGTCGAAGGGCACGGTCAGCGTCTCCGCTAATGGATCGCGGTAGTCGGGGATGCGGTCGAGCGGGTTGTCACCCTCGTTGGTGGACACGATGAGCACCAACGCAATCATCACCGGCAGCGCCGACCCGATGAGCAGCGCCAGGGTGGTCAGCGTGCGTTGAAGAGGGGTCTGCGGTTGGCGTGGGGTCTGGCTCACGAATGCGCTCCCGGTGATCTGGTTCCGCTCTGACTATAGCGCATTCGCCGGGCGGGGTACAGTCGGAAGGGGTGCGTGCAAAACCTGTCAGGTAGGGGCGCTGCTCTGCTGCGCCCTGGTTGACCTCACCCCCGCTCGGCGCTAGCGTGCCTCGCCGCCCCCTCTCCAGCATGGAGAGGGGGCAAGCCGGGCGTAGCGAGGCTGGGGGTGAGGGAGGGGCGTGCGCCGCAGGAGACTTCGGAAGTCTTCGAAGACTTCCGAAGTCTGGTTCTTGGCCGGGCGTAGCGAGGCTGGGGGTGAGGTAAGGCGGGCGTGAGGGAGGGGCGTGCGCCGCAGGAGACTTCCGAAGTCTGGTTCTTGGCCGGGCGTAGCGAGGCTGGGGGTGAGGTAAGGCGGGCGTGAGGGAGGGGCGCGCGCCGCAGGAGACTTCCGAAGTCTGGTTCTTGGCCGGGCGTAGCGAGGCTGGGGGTGAGGTCCATGTTTCCACGTCAAACGAGTGGCTGACAACCTTTGCACGCACCCCACCTAGATATACCCTTGCCAGGTGCGCCGCTTCGCACTAGAGTCAGGGCAGAGACGCGCTCACCAGGAGTCATCATGCAATCCGCCACCGTGATCGCCATCGTCGGCGCGGGCGAGCTAGGCGTGGAAATCGCCCAGGCTGTTGCGCTGGGGGGCTGGCCCGTCGTGCTGCACGACACTGACGAGGCAGCGCTGCGCCGTGCCGTCGGGCGAATCAGCCGCCGCCTGGAGAAAGCCGCCCGCCTGGGCCGTATCAGCGCGCAGGAGGCGCGCCGGGCGCGGCGCGTCTTCACACTGAGCACTGATCTGGCCGCCTGCGCTTCCGCCGGACTGGTCATTGAAGCCATCCAGGATCGCATGGGCTTGAAGGGGGCGCTCTTTCAGGCGCTCGATGCGCTGGTCAGCCCGGACGCGATCCTGGCGACGAGCACCAATACGCTGTCCGTCACCCGGCTGGCGGCCCCCACGCGCCATCCCCAGCGTGTGATCGGGCTGCACTTCCCGCGCCCTGCCCACGTGATGGGCCTGGTGGAGGTCGTGCGCACGCCCACCACGCGCCAGGACATCCTCGACCGGGCCATGCTGCTGGCGCGCGGCTTCGCCAAGACACCGATGCTGGTGGACGACACGCCCGGCCTGATCGTCAACCGTGTCGCTCAGGCGTACTTCAGCGAGGCGCTGCTCCTGCTGGACGGCGGTGGCCTGGACGAGGCGACCATAGACCGTCTGTTGGAGGCGGCGGGCTTCCCCATGGGGCCGTTCCGCCTGATGGACTTCCTGGGCGTGGATCGCGTGCTGGAGATGAGCGAGTCGCTCTACGAGGCGACCTTTCACGCGCCGCGTTACCGCCCGCAGCCGCGCCTGCAACGCCTGGTGGAAGCCGGGCGCATCGGTCGCGGCAACCCGTTGGGCGGCTTCTTCCCCGCGCCGCCGAAGGACGGTTCTTAGGCTATGCGCGTGCTGATCGTGGGCGAGGTGCCCTTCGTGGACACGCTGGCCGGGCTGTGCCTGGCCAGGAACCACAAGGTAGACCTGTTCGTGGCCGACGACCTGGAAGACCAGGATACGCTTGACAAGATGGTGCGCGCCGCCAGCCGTTGCCAGGTGGCCATCGAGTCGCTCAACGACTCGCGCGAGAGCAAGCAGTGGCTGGTCGAGGGCATTGAGGCGAACATCCCCGCCGAGGCCATCCTGCTCGTCAGCGCGCTGGCCGCCAGCGCCACCGAAGTCGCCAGTTGGACGGAGCACCCGGCGCGGGTGGCCGGCTACGGTCTGCTGCCGCCCATCGCCATCACCGGGCTGGTCGAGTTCGCGCCCGCCCTGCAAACCGACTTCGACACAGCGGCGCGCGCTCGCCACTTCTGGGAAGAACTCGGCTTCACGGTCGTGCGCGTGCCCGATGGCGCGGGCCTGGTGCGCCCGCGCATGGTCTGCGCCCTGATCAACGAGACGGTGCAGGCCATGACCGCCCACAGTCTGAGCGCCGAGGCCGTAGACAGCGCCGTGCAACTTGGCCTGAATCATCCACGCGGGCCGCTCTCGTGGGCCGACGAGATCGGGCTGGATGTGGTGGTCGGCACGCTGGAAGGGCTGTGGCGCGCCTGGGGCGATGAGCGCTACCATCCCGCGCCGCTACTGCGCCAGAAGGTTTTCGCCGGGCACCTGGGCCGCAAGGCCGGGCGCGGCTTCTACGACTACGACGCGCCCGCCCCGCGTTCCGCCGCGCTGTGAGCGGCACCTGTGTACGCCTCACCTACTCAATCCCCGGCAGGCTGGGGGCCAGCAGCGCGGCCATCACCGGGTCGGCCCAGGGGTCGCACTCGGCAGGGACAATGCGCGACGCAACCTCCGCCAGCGGCGCGGACGGGTTGAGCGCGTTCCAGGCCAGGCGCGACAGCTCGCCGAGAATCGGCGCAGATAGCTCGAACTCCAGCCAGTCGCGCCCGTAGAGCACCATCACGAGCACATAGGCGCTCTCCGGCCCGATGACCAGCCCGGCGTCGCCATGTGTGTCGCCGATCCAGCCGTGCTTGTGCAGCACGCGCGTGCCGGGCGGCACGCCCGCCTCCAGGAAGACGCCGACGGCGTTGGCGTCCAGCGCAGTGAGCATCTGCCGGCATTCCTGGACGGTGAAAGAGTCCGGGAAGCGCTCCAGCAACAGCCCCCCTTCACCCTGCGCACATTGGTAGATGCCCGCCAGCAGCCAGCCGAGGTCGGCGGGCACGATCTGGTTGGTGGGGTCGGGGAGCGCCCGCGTCTGGTCTGCACCGGTCGTGATCGTCCCCACCTCGATCACCGGTTCGCCCTCACGGATGGTATAGGGGCGCAGGATGAACGTCCCGCCCAGCCCCAACTGCTGCATGGTCGCTGTGACGCGCTCTGCGCCGCGCCGCGCGTCACCGTCGCCGATCTGCGCGAGCAATTCATTGGTGGTCAGGTTCTCGCTGCACATCATCGTGTCGGCGACGAGGAACGCTTCGTCGCGGCTCAGCGGCCCGTCGTGGTACTGAAAGTACGTCACCAGGATCGGGATTTTGGTCAGGCTCATGCCGCTGTAGGCCACGCCGCCGTTGAGAGTGAAGGTATCGCCCGTGTGCAGGTCGAGCAGGAAGACGGAGGCAATCCGATCGCCTGTCGGAGCGAAGCCCTGCGCCAGCAGGTACTCGTGCATGGCCATTCCCAATGTGCTGGCCAAACGGCCCGCCGCGACCGACGCGCCATCCCAGGGCGCGCCACTCACGACGACCGTCTGCGGCGTGGGAGTCAGCGTTGGATAATTGAAGACGCTGGCCTCAGTGACCGGCACGCTGCTCAGGTCGCCGCTGATCTCCACGATCTCGCTGTAGAGCCACCCGCTGCCCGTCGGCGACTCCGGCAGAGCAACGCGCAGCCAGGGTACCAGCGCGTGCCGCTCGATGACGCGCAAGCGGGTGCCCTCTGGCACGCGCACGATCACCGGGTATTGGAGATCGGGGCCGAAGCGCAGGTTGGCCTCGCCGAGCGTCGTGGCGAGCGGCCCGCTGAGCGTGGGTGTGAGGGAAGGGGTGGGCGTCAGCGTGCTGGGGGCCGGCGTAGCGCCAGCGGGAGCGGCCTGCGCCAGCGTGGGCGTGGCAGTGGCAAGCGGCGCATCCAGCGGGGGGAACGCACTCACCCCCGGCACATCGGCCAGGCTGCCCGTCACCGTCACCAGATCAGCGAAGACCCACGCTTCGGCAATGCCCGGCACGTCCAGGCGCAGCCAGGGCACGTAGACGTGACGCGCCAGCACGCGGTAGCGCATTCCACTGGCGATAGCCCCTACCTGCGCGTACTCAACGCCCGGCCCGGCGCGCAGGTTCGCCTGGCCGACAGCTTCGGCGTAGACCTCAGGGGCAGGGGCGGACTGGGCTGATGGGTGTGGCGCGCCCCCCAGCCAGGAAAGAGCTGCAACCAGATTCAGCAAAACGAACAGAAACAGCCATCCGTGACGTGGCATGGTGTGGCTCCTCGGACGCGCCCAACAAAAAAGGCGACTCCGCTGTGACGGATCGCCCCCCGCAAATGACCAGTGAGCGTGGAGGGATTCGAACCCCCAACCAATGGCTTAAAAGGCCACTGCTCTACCGTTGAGCTACACGCCCCGACCAGTGGGGGCAAGTATAGCACAATCCGGTCGGTTGGCAACGGCGATTCGCCTGGCGCAGCGCGCGCTGCGCCGCCTGATTTTTGGGCGCTTTGCACGAGAGGAGAATTACACGGATCGAGGAGACCGTAGTATTATAGAGACCACGATGGCCCACAGAAGCTATCTACGCAGAAGATTCATGCATCGTTTGTTCCGACATAGGTATACACAAGTACTGAGGAGAGAAGAGTCCATGACCAAGAGGAGACGCCTGATCGGGCTTTGGCTCGTGCTGGCCCTGGTCGCCATGGTAGCCCTGGTTGCGTGCGGCGAAGACAAGGAGGAGAAACCAACGCCAACAGTCCCGCCGACCGAGGTGCCGACCGAAATCCCCACTGAGGTGCCTACTGAGGTACCCACCGAAGTCCCCACTGAGGTGCCGACTGAGGTGCCGACTGAGGTTCCCACCGAAGTCCCCACTGAAGTTCCCACCGAGGTGCCGACTGAAGAGCCGACTGAAGAACCTACCGCAGTAGCGATGGCACCCGTTGCGACTGAAGTCCCCACCGAGGTGCCGACTGAAGTTCCCACTGAGGTCCCGACGGAGGTGCCCACCGAGGTGCCGACTGAAGTCCCCACCGAAGTGCCGACTGAAGTCCCCACTGAAGTCCCCACTGAAGTTCCCACCGAGGTGCCGACTGAAGTCCCCACTGAGGTCCCGACGGAGGTTCCCACTGAAGTGCCGACTGAAGTCCCCACTGAAGTTCCCACTGAGGTTCCCACTGAAGTGCCCACCGAAGTGCCGACTGAAGTCCCCACTGAAGTTCCCACTGAGGTTCCCACCGAGGTGCCGGAGTTCGTGGTCAAGGAGCTTATCCCCTGCGACGACTACGATCTGAGCGATCTGAGGATCGGCCTGGTGACGGATGTCGGGCAGATCAACGACAAGAGCTTCAACCAAAGCTCGTGGGAAGGCGTGCTGGCGGCGGAAGCGT
>JAGPFT010000509.1 GCA_018056405.1 Anaerolineae bacterium | reverse complement strand
TCTCTGCTGCATCTGCACGGCTTTCTTCACATTGCCAGTACCGTACGCCGCTTCGCCGCCAATCCCGCGCTGGCGATCACCTTCGTCGTTCAATCCCTCCTTCTGGGAGAATAGGAAAACCCTGGGCTTTGACACCAAGGTGGAGATTCAGGCGATAGTCATTGCGGTGGTATCGGGCATCATCGCCGCTCTCGTTGACCGCCTTGTGGATCTGCCCACCGATACGTTGGTGTTCATGTTCGGTTATGGGCTGATCGCCGCCCTCAACGGCCCGCTCTACTATTTCTTGAAAGGCAACAAAGGAAGCGTGGCCGCTACGGTAATGAGCGCCGTCAATGGCTTTCTGGCTTTGCTGGTCTGGTGGGTCGTCATCGAGCTAGTAGGCGACAGCACAACCAGCTATTTCGTAGCCGAGTCACTGGACCTGCTGGAGATGGTGGTCAGCGGAGTCGTCGTCGGGCTGCTCAGTTACGGCTGGTTCGTGCTGATGCACTGGCTACCTGGCAAGATCGTGCACTAAAGCGTGTCATGAACTCCGCACGCTAGGCGTAGCGTGCAGGGTAGGGCGCATAGGCAGCGCCCTACCCCCACTTTGTAGTCCCTCCCCGCCAACAGAGAGGGACTTGAGTCTATCCCCCCTTTCCCTGCTTGCGGGAAAGGGGCCAGGGGGATAGGGGTCAATCAGGCCCAACCGCGCCCCTATTTGCACCTGTTTCCGCCCTGATGCACTGGTCCGTCGCCGGGACGTAGAACAGCCACAGCGCCTTGCTGATCGGCACGTCGTCGTGTGGGCTGCGCGTCACGGGGCGCGAGCCGAATGTCTCGATCAGGCGGGCCAGTGTCGTGTTGTCGCCGGGCGGGAAGAAGATCGCCGCGTCCGTGTCGCGTGGCAGCGCGTCCAGCGTGGCGGCGAACTCGTCCGGCGTGGACACAAACGCCCGCAAGTCATCGGCCAGGAAGTTGAGCAGGCGTTGGGCGTCGCTCTGCGGCAGGGTCGGGCCATCCACTAGCAGGTATACGCGCGTGCCGGGCGGGGAGTCCGCCACGCGCAGCAGGGCATCCTCCACGTCGTAGGCCACGTGCTGGCGCACCTCGACGTTGAACGTCTCCAGGAAGGGGCCGTAGTAGTACAGCGCGCCAGGCACCGCCAGGGCCAGGGCCAGAATCAGCGCCAGCGCGGTCTGCGCGGCATCCGGCCAGCGGCGCGGCCACAGCAGGGCCAGCAGATCACTGACGCCCAGCGCGATCAGCAGCGCCAGTGCCGGAAAGGCGACCACGTAGCGTGCGGTGACAGCGCTCTCGACCAGCAGCGCGTTGCCCGCCGACGTGCCCAGCAACCAGATCAGCGGCAGGACGCCCGGCGTCCGCCAGCGCCAGGCGGCGAACACTCCACCAAGCAGCAGCAGGGGCACCGTGTAGGGCAGCACAAGGGCGTACTTTCCCCCGTAATACAGGTAGTAGTGGTAGAGCGTGTTCTCCGGCGAATTGACGTAGTGCAACAGGGAGTGCCAGAAGCGCGCCAGGCGCGCGCCAGGCGTATCCGGCTCGCGTCCGCTGTCCCAATAGAGGTCGCCCAGCTCGGCCTTGTCCAGCCGGTCGAACAGCGGGTGGTCGCCCCCGGCGAGCGTCAGGTAGACCGGTGCGGCGATGATCACAAACGCCATCAGCGCCAACAAAATGCCGCGCGCCGAGGGGCGCGGTCGCCAGCAGACGACTCCGGCGGCCAGCCAGGTTGCTGCCAGCAGCGGGTAGAGGATGCGCCCACCCTCGTAGAAATACTGCGTCAGGCCGAGGGCCACGCCGCCGAGCGCGTAGCCCGTCCGCCGCCCCGACTGCCAGCCCCAGGCCAGCAGCCCTAAAGCCAGCGTGCCAAAGAAGGGGTCGGCGATGTTGTTGAGCGCCAGGCGGCTGTAGTGCAGGTGCGGCGGGAAGGTCAGCAGCAGCAGCGCCGCGATCAGCGCCGTGCGCCGCCCGTACAGCGCGCGTCCCAGCAGGTACAGCGCAGGCACGGTCAGCGCGCCCAGGACGGCGCTGAAGGCGCGCAGCCCGGCCAGGTTCCGCCCAATCAGCGCAACCAGCCCCGCCTGCCCGTAGGAGAAGACGAACGGGAACGAGGCCGAGGTGGGCATCGGCGTCAGCAGCTTGACATCGGGGAAGTCGCGGAAGTACGTCGCGCCGAGCACAAAATGGCTTTCGTCCACCATCACGCGCACCGCGTCGCCCAACTCCACCACCCGCAGGCCGAGCGCCGCCCCGCTCAGCGCCAGGAGCAACGCAGCTTCGCGCGCATGGTGCCCGCCCAGGGAAAGCCGCCTCACCCCGCCCAGACCCAGCGCCACGAGCACCATTCCCCCCACCAGCAACGCGGCCTGCGCGTGATGCGACAGCGCGCGCAGCCCCTCGATCCCGGCCAGCGCCGCGTTCGCCTCGGTGACGGCAGCCAGGGCCAGCAGCCCCGGCACAGTCAGCGCCCAGGCCCAGCGCGGATGCAGCGCCGTCAGGCGGGGCGCAACCCTGCGTGCGGGCATTTCCGGCACGCGGCTCAACGCCAGCGCCGCGAGCAGCAGCAGTGTCCCCGCTGCGAAAGCCCAGGGCGCATACCCGGCGTAGTAATCTTTGGGGCCGGCGGTGGGGCGATAGTGCACGAGGCTGGCAAGCTGCGGGCGGAAGCCGTAGGCGCTGGCGACCATGCAGGCGGCGGCGAGCAGCGCCAGCGCACGAGCGGCCAGGGCGCGGTGAGGGGTGCTGACGGGCGAGGAAGGGGCTAAGCGCACGGTCATTGTCTCGCGGCGATGACTCAGACGGACCTGCTACGTGGGCAATGCTAGTGCGGTTTCGCCCCGCCGTCAATGTGTCCGGGCGGAGTCCGCGAACAGGAGCCTGTCAGGCAGCGGGCAGCAGGCCCCTATCCCCCGGCCCC
>JAGPFT010000508.1 GCA_018056405.1 Anaerolineae bacterium | reverse complement strand
GTAAATCACTGGCAATCAAGGTGAGTTCTGCTTGACGAGGCACCAATGGCAGCCGATTTCGACACCCTGGCCGATCATCTCTGCACGTAGCGGACTCTGTACCTTGAATTGCAGCCTGTTGCTTTCGCTCGCAACCTCACCCCCTGACCCCCTCTCCGCTGGCGGAGAGGGGGAAGTTGAGCGCAGCGAAACGGGGGTGAGGTAAATCACTGGCAATCAAGGTGAGTTCTGCTTGACGAGGCACCGATGGCAGCCGATTTCGACACGCTGGCCGATCATCTGCGCGAACACGGCCACAAGCTGACCCAACCGCGACGGGCCATTCTGCAGGTGTTGCTGGCGGCCTCCAAACCGCTCTCGCCCGCCGAGATTCAGGCACGCGGGCAGGCGTTCTGCGCCGACCTGGGGCTGGTCACGGTCTACCGCACGCTGGAGATCATGGCCGACGTGGACCTCGTGCGCCCGGTGCACGTGGTGGACGGCTGTCACGGCTATGTGCTGGCCACGCCCGGCCACACGCACCACGTGATCTGCGAGCGGTGCAATGCGGTGGTGGAGATCGCCGGCTGCGAGCTAGGCGGCTTCCTGGAGCGCGTGGCGCAGCGCACCGGCTACACGATCACCGGGCATTGGCTGGAGATTTCGGGCATTTGTGCGGACTGCCAGCAACATGAAGACGGGCTGCAATCCGCGCCAGAGAGAACAAGACCATGAAGACTCACCGCATTTTCGCTTCTGTCGTGCTCGGCCTCTTTCTTGCTGTCATGGGGAGGAGTGTGCCGGCCAGCGCTCCTGCCTCGGCCCAGGCTGACCGCCTGCGCGTGGTCGCCAGCTTCAGCATCCTGGCCGACGTGGTGAGCCAGGTCGCCGGGGACGCTGCCCAGATCGAGACGCTGATTCCGGTAGGGGCCAACCCGCACGCCTACGAACCATCGGCGCGGGACGTGGTGCGGCTGAGCGAGGCCGATGCTGTCTTCGTGGTCGGGCTGAACTTCGAGGAGCGGCTGCTTGATGTCGTGCGCGAAGCGAGCGGCGGCGCGGTCTACGAGCTAGGGGACTGCCTGCCGATCCGTCCGGTGATAGCCGGGCTGGACGATCACGGCGAGGAGGCCGGTCACGCGGACGAAACATCGTCCGCGAGCAACCCCGGCGACACGCTCGATGCCCTGTGCACCGGTCACTGGGAGACGGTGCGCGCGGCGTTTGGGCTGGAGGCGCTGGCCCTGCCCGGCGCGGTGACGCGCGCGGACGCGGCCTACCCCGACACGCTGGCTGAGGCCGATCCGCATGTCTGGACTGATCCGGTCAACGTCGCCCTGTGGACGCTGATGATCCGCGACAGGCTCAGCGCCGAAGACCCGGCCAACGCCCCCCTCTATGCCACCAACGCGGAGGCGTATCTTGAGCAGTTGGCCACGCTGCACGCTGAGATCGCCGCGCAGATGGCCGCTCTGCCCGCCGAGCGTCGCTACATCGTCACCAATCACCTGGCCTTCAACTATCTGGCCGCCCGCTACGGCCTGACGCTGGTCGGCGTAGTCATCCCCGGCGGCGGCACGTCGTCCGAGCCGTCGGTGCGGGAAGTGCTGGCCCTGATCGAGACGGTCCGCAGCACCGGCGTGCCGGCCATCTTCACCGAGACGACCGTCAGCGAGAGCCTGGCCCGGCAGATCGCCGATGAGTCCGGGGCGACGCTGGTGCGGCTCTACACTGGCTCGCTGAGCGAGCCGGGCGGCCCGGCGGACACGTATCTGGCCTACATGCGCTTCAACGCCGCGCAGATCGTCGCGGCGCTGGAGTAGCAGCCCATCGTCGAACCAGGACCTGCGAGGACTCTCATGGGCATTCCGCTGCGCTCCCTGCTTTCCGCCAGAAATAACGGCTCTGGCTGCGATGATTCAGCGCCGGTCATGACCGTGCGCGATCTGGCGTCTGGCTACAACGGCCAGCCGGCCATCCGCGACCTGACCTTCGACGTTTATGCGGGCGAGCGGATCGGCATTGTCGGGCCGAACGGGGCGGGCAAGTCCACCCTGTTCAAAGCGCTGGTGGGGCTGCTGCCGCACCGGGGGGCCATCTCCATCCTGGGTGCGTCGTGTCGCGACAGTCATGGCATGATCGGCTACGTGCCGCAGCACGAGGCGATTGACTGGCGCTTCCCGGCGACGGTGTGGGACGTGGTGATGATGGGCCGCGCCCGGCAAATCGGCTACATCCTGCCGCCGCGCAAACGCGACCGCGAGGCCGTGCGCGAGGCGCTGGAACGGGTGGGCATGTGGGGGCTACGCCGGCGACAGATCGGTGAGCTAAGCGGCGGGCAGCGGCGGCGCGTCTTTGTGGCGCGGGCGCTGGCCCAGCGCGCGCGCGTGCTGCTGCTGGACGAGCCGTTCAGCGGCGTGGACGCGGCGGCGGAGACGGACATCTTCCAGGTGCTCGACGTGCTGCGCGACGAGGGCGTGGCCGTGCTGCTGGCTACCCACAACCTGGTGCAGGCTGCGACCCATTATGATAAGCTGATGCTGCTCAACGGCGGGCGCGTGATCGCCTACGGTCCGCCGGCGCAGGTCTACACGCCGGACAACCTGGCGGCGACCTTCGGGGAGCGTATCGCCCTGGTCCGCGACGGCGACCGCTATGTGATCATTCCCGACCAGCCGTGCCACGATCACGACGACGAGAGGCACGTTCACCCTCATTCGCACAGGATAGCGTCATGACTCGACCCTTGATCTTGCTCTGCAACGATGACGGCATCGCCTCGCCCGGCCTGGCCGCTGCCGCTGCCGCGCTCGCCCCGCTGGGCGACCTGTTGATCGTCGCCCCCAGCGAGCAGCAGTCTGGGATGGGACGCAGCTTCCCCCAGTTCAACGACGGGCGGCTCTTCACAGCGGCAGTGCATTACGACGGCCAGACCTGGCCCGGCTATGGAG
>JAGPFT010000507.1 GCA_018056405.1 Anaerolineae bacterium | reverse complement strand
CGCCAGGACAGCGTTCCTCTCCCTCCGCGCAGCGTGGGGGAGAGGTCAGGGGTGAGGGGAATTCTCTGTGAAGTTCATAACAGCCTCTAGTGCCTCAGTAGCTCCGACAGGCTGATCCCTTCCACCGGCTGCGCCTCCAGCGCCTGCTGCAATTCCGGCGAAATCTCGCCATCGCTGGCCATATAGCGCTTGATCTCGCCGCGTCCCACCGCCTCCCAGCCGAACCTGTACGCCGCCAGCAGCAGGTCCCCGGCGGCCAGACGCAGCGTCCATTCGCCCGGCGCGCTGGACTTGCCGCGCAGCGGGAGCCACGTGCCCGGCAGCAGCGTGTTGCGCCCCGCGCCCAGGTCGTAGCGCGCTTCGTCGGCGTAGCGCAGGCGGCCCTCCGCGTCCACCAACTCGAAGCGAATCTTGCCGCGCGCTTCATGAGGTAGCCATAGCTCGGCGAAAGGCCGCAGATAGTCCGTGTCCGTCAGCACCTTGCCGGTGCGCACCAGGCGCGGCTCGTCAACACCCCGGTAGGCCAGCAGGCCGATGTCCGTCACGTTCACGTAGTCCGGCCCGCCTTCGTATCCGGCGCGCTGCGCCGCCTGACGCGCCGCCTGCGAACGCGGCCCGACCGCCGCCATCGGGCGTGGAGCGCGCTTCGGAGTCGCGGCGCGAGTCTGCCCCCCCGCAGGCGAGAAAGCCGTCAGCAGGAAAGCGGCGAAGATCGCCAGAAAGACGATGAAGACAATTGGCTCCAGCATATGCATGGCCGGCGATGACCTGTTACTGCTTACTGCGCCCGCTGCTGACGGCTCTGCGCGCGCAACAATTCCTCCAGGCTGAGCGGCAGCGACTCGTCATCATCGTCGCTGCGCCAGACGCGGTCGCGCAGCAGCTCGCCATCCGGCCCCATCTGCTGCCGCAGGTCCATCAGCGACTCCGACAGGTTGAAGTGGTAGATGCCCAGTGCACCGCCGTCAATGCTCACCTGAGCCGTCCACCCGCCGGACTCCAGGTCTGGCGCGCGCTTGCGAATCGGAAAACGGTAGTCTGGCACGAGGATATTCTCGCCGGGTTGCAGCCAGCGTTCCGCCTCGTGGACGTAGTGCGTTTGCCCCGCGCCGTCGCGTAGCTCGAAGCGCACCAGAGCCAGCCCGCTGCCGAGCGCGTCGGGCACGTCAATGATGGCAAAGGGGCGCAGGCCGTCATCGTCGAGCGAGACAAAGCGCCCGCGCCGCAGGGCCAGGCCATCCGGGCGTTGCTCATCCACGATCAGCCCAATATCCAGCAAGCGATACAGCGTGTCGTGATTGGGCAGACTGCGCGCCCACGCCGCCGCTTCGCGCGCCACTTCGCTGGGTTCCTGGCGCGCGTGTCCGCGCCGCAAGACCCGGCTCAGCGCCCCGCCGAGGTCGGCGCCGCGCGTCACCGCGACCAGCAGGCCCAGGTAGGCCAGCAGCAGCGCCGCCTCCACTCCGATCGGGATGTCGCCAGCGAGCAGCACCAGCCCCAGGGCCGCGCCCACGATGACCAGCCAGACCAGTGTCCCCCGTTTGCTCTGTCGAAACATCCGACTCACTTTCGCTCAGCCTGATCGTACCACGTTGCTGGCTCCACGCAGCCCCAGACAATGGGGGGATGCCGCCCTTATCTTAATCAACTACGCCGAAAATGACCAGGAAGTTGCGCCGATCATGCGGGGAGAGCGCACCAGACTTCCGAAAGTCTGCGCAGACTTCGGAAGTCTTGAGGCTCCCGTCTCAGAGCAATCACAGCAAACGTGTGCGCTGTTCTACCTCACCCCCTGGCCTCGCCGCGCCAACACCGAACGGGGGGTGAGGTCAACGGGCTGATGCGCAGCAGATTTTGAGGCAATCGCCCTGGTTCCCGCCTAAAGACTCCACGAACGACTTGTTGCGAGGGGAGTTTAGGAATGCTCGCTAGAGGCCTCCCCCCTCCATCCCCCCTCCAGCCGAGCTAGAGGGGGGACGATCGGGCAGGCGGTGCTCCCCTTCCCCTAGCTTTGCCGGGGGAAGGAGCCGGGGGATAGGGCCGTTCTGGCAATTGCCCAACAACTTGCTCGTAGACCCCCGCCTAAACACAGCCCTGGACAAGAGACAACTGCTCTGGTAGAATTTGCCCACTGACGAGACAAAAACCAGTAAAGACTGGAGATTCCACCGTTGGCTGATCATAAGTCTGCCCTCAAGCGCATTCGCAGTTCTGAGAAGAAGCGTCAGCGTAACCGCATCTTCCGCTCCCGCGCGCGCACCGAGATCAAGAAAGCCCGCACCTTCATCGAGGACGCGGACCTGGAAAACGCGCGCCAGGCGACCCTGGAAGCCATTCGCACGCTGGACAAGGCCGCCGTCAAGGGCATTCTGCACCCCAACAATGTGGCGCGGCGCAAGAGCCGGCTGATGAAGAAGCTGGCCCGTCTCGAGGCGGAGAAATCCTAGCCCGACGCTCGCTCATTCAGTAGATTTGACTGAGGCATCCTGTACGCCGAGGATGCCTTTTTGTGTTTTGGCATCCCCTCTTCGAGAGCAGCACCGTTGCCGTCTCTTCTTGCGAAGGCTCCGCGAGGGCAACTGATCAGGGCCAGCACATCAGGGCGGAAATAGGTGCGCAGTTGGGCCTGATTGACCCCTTTCCCCATGAGCGATACTGTTGGCGAAATAATCTCGTAGGGGCATATTGTAATACGCCCCTACGGACCTCACCCCCGCTCGGCCCGCTGACGCGGGCCTCGCTGCCCCCTCTCCACGTTGGCGAGGGGGCAAGCCGAGCGCAGCGAGGCCGGGGGTGAGGTCAACCAGGGCGCAGCAGAGTGTCACACGACGGAGGGTTATGCGACGAAATCCGGCCATAAGGTTTTACTCCCTGGCGGTGACGACACCTGGAACTGCTCATCACCCTTGTCTCGGAACGTGACCAGACGGGCG
>JAGPFT010000032.1 GCA_018056405.1 Anaerolineae bacterium | reverse complement strand
GGATTGAGGGGGAGAGGCCTGTACAGGCGGCGATCAGACTTCCGAAGTTTCCGAAAACTTCGGAAGTCTAGGGCGAGAGAAGGCCCCTCCCCCTGGCCCCCTCCCCGGCAAAGCCAGAGAGGGGGAAAGCGCCCCGTGCGGCGAACCAAGTCCCCCTCTCTAGCTCGGCTGGAGAGGGGGATTGAGGGGGAGAGGCCTGTAGGGGCGCATCGCCATACGCCCCTACAAGAACGCAGCACGGCAGCGCCAATCCGTCACCCGCCCAGCCGGGCCAGCCACGCCTCCAGTTCGGCGCGGGTGGGCGCGGCGGTCGCGCCGCCGACCTGTGTCACCGACAGGCCGCCGCAGATGTTGGCGTAGCGCGCGCACCGTTCTAGCGGCGCGCCCTCGACCACATAGCCCAGCAAGAACCCGGCGTTGAAGCAGTCGCCGGCCCCGGTCGTATCCACCGCCGGCCCGGCGTTGACCGCCGGCGCGTGGGTGATCGTCCCCCCCGTGCCAATCCACGCGCCGTTGGCCCCGTCCTTGACGACGACGATCTTGGTCCACTCCATCAGCCGTTGCAGCGCGCTCTCGACGGCGCTCGTCCCGCTGACCAGCAGGGCTTCGCGCGCGTTGGGGATGAAGATGTCCACCATGCCTAACAAGCGCTGCCAGGTGCAGGCCTGGGCCAGGTTGGGCACGTCCTGGCAGTCCATGGAGACGGTTGCCCCGTGCGCCCGCGCCTCGGCGACGAGCGGCGCCACGCGCTCCAGCGAGAACATCGCCCCCAGATGCAGATGGCGGAAGTCGCAGCGGCGCATGGCGGCCAGCCAGTGCGCGTCGAGGTCAATCGGCGGAGGGTCGGCGTAGCTGACAAAGGCGCGCTCGCCCTGGTAGGGGAGCGCAGTGGTGACACGCCGATAGGGGCGATCTACGTCCTGGGTCAGGGCCAGGTCAATGTCCTCGCCGATGGCCAGACGGCGCACGTGCTGACTGTAGTCGTCGTTGCCGAAGCAAGCCGCCCAGCCCACGCGCACCCCCAGGCGGCGCAGCGAGGTCGCCGTGATGAACATCGCCCCGCCGGTGGCGATGATCCCCGTGCCATAGACCTCGCGGCCCAGCATGGGGAACTCTGGCAGGCCGATGTAGATCAGGTCGTAGAAGTAGTCGCCGGGCAGGAAAACGTCGTATTCCACGTAGAACGCTCCAACGGGTGAGACGCTTACGGACAGCGCCGCGAAAAAGATCACCGCAGAGGCACAGAGAGCGCAGAGGAGAACTTAACTTGAAATGTCACATTTGACCCCCCATCCCCGGCCCTTCCCCCACGAGGAGGGAAGGGAGAAAGGCACAGGCTCGAAGCCCCTCCCTCCTTGTGGGGGAGGGGTTTGGGGTGGGGGCTGCAACTTCTCAAATGACTCCTGAAATTGCCAGGTTGAGAATAATTCCCTTCATTCTTCTTAATCTTTCCTCTGTGCCCTCTGCGTCTCTGCGGTGTGCCCTTCTCGCTCTTCCTTAACGCTTGACGCCGCCCATGGCGATCCCGGCGATGAAATAGCGTTGCAGGGTCACGAACAAGACCAGCATGGGCATCGTGGCCAGAAAAGACCCCATCATCAGCAGATTGTACGGCGTGCGCCGCTCGCCCTGCAGCAGGGCAATGCCGATAGTCACCACGCGCGTATCGGGCGAGTTGGAGACGACCAGCGGGTACAGAAAGTCGTTCCACGCCGCCTGCACGGTGATCACGGCGAAGGCGGCCAGCGCCGGCGCCGAGAGCGGCAGCGTGACATGCCACAGCACGCGCAGCGGGTTCGCCCCGTCAATAATCGCTGCCTCCTCGATCTCCACCGGAATCTGCAGAAACGCCTGGCGCAACAGGAACAGGGCGAAAGCGCTGAACGTCCCCGGCACGATAAGCGCCTTGAAGGTGTTCAGCCAGCCTAGTTTGCGGATGAGCATGAACTCCGGGATCAGGATCGCCTGGAAGGGCACCATCAGCAGGGCCAGGCACAGGGCGAAGATCACGTTGCGCCCAGGGAACTTGAAGCGGGCGAAGCCATACGCCGCCAGCGAGCAGGTGACAAGCTGGCCCAGCGTGCGCCCAATGGTCATAAGGGCCGAATTCAGCAGGTAGCGGTTGAATTGCGGCGACGTGTCGTACAGCAGGCTCAGATTCTCGCCGCAGACGGGATTCTCCGGCAGAAAAGTCACCGGCACCTTGTTTAGCTCGACCGGCGGCTTGCAGGCGGTGGAGGTCATCCACACGAAGGGCAGCACCATGATCAGCGCGCCGGCCAGCAGGGTCGCGTAGGCGAGGGCCTGGATCGGGAGAGACAGGTCGCGCGGGGTTTCCGTCCGCTGCCGCAGCATCCGCCTCATCTAGCCCTCCTCCGACTCGTAGTACACCCAGTAGCGCTGGATGGTCAGTTGCAGCACGGTCACGACCAGGATGAGCGCGAACAGCACCAGGGCAATGGCCGAGGCGTAGCCAAACTCGGAATGGGTGAAGGCGCGCCGGTAGAGGTAATAGGTGAGGGTCGTGGCGCTGCCGCCCACTCCGCCGGGCACGGTGCGCAGGGTCATGATGTACACCTGGTCGAAAATCTGGAAGGCGTTGATGATCGCCAGCACCACCACCAGGAACGTCGTCGGCGAGAGCATGGGCAGCGTCACGTGGCGGAAGCGTTTCCAGCGCCCAGCCCCGTCAATCACCGCCGCCTCGTATAGCTCGGCGGGAATGGACTGCAAGCCCGCCAGGAAGATGATCATGTCGAAGCCCAGCCGTTGCCAGATAGCGACAACCGCGATGGGGATCAGCACCAGCCCTGGCTCCACTAGCCATTTGGTTTCGCCCAGGCCCACCGGCTCCAACAGCCGGCTGACAATGCCATAGCGCGGCTGGAGGATGCTCGTCCACACCACCGAAGCCGCCACCGTCGAGGTGACGACGGGCAGGAAGTACACCGTGCGCAGCAGACCACGCCCGCGCAGGGGCAGGTTGAGCAGCACGGCCACACCCAACGCCAGCAGCACTTCCAGCGGCACGGTCAGACCGATCAGCTTGAGCGTGTTGGTCAGCGCCTGGGCGAACTTATCGTCGCTGATCAGGCGCGCGAAATTGTCCAGCCCGACGAAGCGCGGCGGCTTGATGGCGTTCCATTCCTGCACCGAAGTCGAGAAAGCCATCAGCACAGGGATGCCGAAGAAGAAGAACAGGCCGAGCGTGTTGGGGGCGATCAGGGCCAGGCCCCACAACGCCTTGTGCCGGCTGAGGGGGGTGGGACCCAGCGCGTTCAGCGCGCGGGCAGCCAACGTGCGCGAGCGAGACACAGTGATCATGCCAGGAAAGAAGCCGGGGAGCAGGTCGCTCCCGCTCCCCGGCGGTCACGGTACGGCTGGCGCTGCTACTGCAGCTCAGCGTTGATGACGTCGCAGGTCTCGGCGACGGCATCTTCCACGCTCAGGCCCAGGTCGAAGATTTTCACGACCAGCTCGGTGTTCATCACGTCCCAAATCTCGTCGAAGACGGTGACGCCCTGCGAGTCGACGGTCGCGTCCACGAACGCCTGAATATTGACCTCCGTCTCGCCGAAGGAGTCGATCCACATCTGCTGGATGACCGGCGACGGGTTGGCCGGGGCCACCGAGCCGCCCTCGGCGAAGAACTTCTGGCCCTCATCGCTGGCCAGGAAGAGGATCAGGTTGGCGGCCAGGTCAGGGTTGGCTGTGCGCGCCGAGGCCACATAGCCGACGGCGTGCACGATCGAGCGGCTGCGTCCCGTCTCCGGGTGCTTGGGCAGTTGCACGATGTCCCAGTTGAAGGTCAGTTCCGTCAGCGCCGTCGGCAGCTTCCACGAGCCGCCGGCCACCATGGCCAGCTTGCCCGATGCGAAGAGGTTGAAGGCGTCATCAGGCGAAGCGCCGCCCGCCTCGGAAACGCTGGGCATGTAGCCCGCGTCGAGCAGGCCCTTGAGGAAGTTGAGCGCTTCCAGGCTGCCGGGGTTGTCCAGCGTGCAGTCAGTGCGCGCCGCGTCCACCACCGGGGTTTCGCCCGTCGCGGCGATCCAGTTCGCGTAGCCGGCCTGGTACTCGGCGTACACCGCAGCGCCCCAGACACCGGCAGCCGGATCAGTCAGCGCGGCAGCGTACTCGGCGAAGTCGTCCCACGTCCAGTCGGCGGTCGGGTAGGCCAGACCGGCGGCGTCGAACATGTCCTTGTTGTAGAAGATGACGACGGTGTCCCAGTTGACCGGCGCGGCATACAGGTCGCCGGCCTCGCCCCAGCGATAGGGGCCGATCAGACCGCTGCCCCAGATCGTGGTGTCCACGCCGAACTCATCCCAATAGGGCTGCAGGTTGAGCAGCACGTCGTTGTCGGCATAGAAGAAAAACCGGTCCTGCGACATGTTGAACACGTCGGGCAGGTCACCACCGGCGGCGTTGGTCTTCAGCAGATCCCAGTACTGGCCCCAGGGCTGCACCTGCAAGTCCACCTCAGCGCCGGGGCAGTACTCCGCCTTCCACGCCTCAATCGAATCGCCGATGATAGTGGCCCACACCTCATCCCAGACCCACATGGTCAGCTTGCCCGGCTCCTGGCAGGGCAGCGGCTTGATGACCGGTTCCTCTTGGGCGTAGGCGGGCACGGCCAACACCAATGACAACACCACTACAAGCAAGAGCGCAACTTTCCGTGTGTTCATCGTAAATCTCCTTTAACCCCTACACTTGTCAAGATACGCCGCGTTAGCGCCGACGCCCGGCGCACACTCTGCCGGCTGGGGCGCACGCTTCGTCCGCTTCCATTATAGGCCATGTTAGCGGTTTGCACAGGGGGTGAGCGGCGGGGCGCATGCGAAATCTGTCACCGTCGAGGCGCAGAGAGCGCGGAGAAGAGCAAAGACCCTTCAGAGACCATTTGAGAAGTTGCTTCCCCCCACCCGAACCCCTCCCCCACAAGGGGCTGAGGGGCCTGGGGTGCGCGCTTTTCTCCCTTCCCCCCTCGTGGGGGAAGGGCCGGGGATGGGGGGCAAAGCCAGGCGCACGAATTCTCAAGCGGCCTCTCAGAGACCGCATGGAAAGACCTGCGCTACGATTTACCTCACCCCTAAATCCCCTCTCCACACGCGGAGAGGGGACTTAGAGGCCATTTGAGAAGAAGGACAACCCCACCCTAAATCCCTCCCCGCCAGCAGGGAGGGACTTGAGCTTGCTCCCCCTTTCTCCGCTTGCGGGGAAAGGGGGCCGGGGGATAGGGGCGTTCTGGCAATTGCCCAACAACCCGTTCGTGGACCCCGCGACGGACGCACCCAGACATCAGACTTCGGAAGTCTGCGCAGACTTCCGAAATCTTGTCTGCTCCCAGGCCCCGCGCTCTTGTGCAATTTCAACAAATGCTCGCTGGCGGTGTGCCGTACAATTGCCCTTGCCGTATGCTGCCCGGCGATGACTATGACAAGGCAGCGCTGTAACATCTTGGGTTTGGCAAAAATTGAGCAGTGCGGATACCATTAGCCATCCTTTCTTAAGTCTTACTCCCTACAGGCCCGCGCCGGGCGGCCTGAGCCACCTGCGTTGGGACTATATCCGTGTTCGTAGGCATCGCGCTGACCTGGCAGTGTCGCGGAAGGAGGTGCCCCTGCTTCTGTGCTGACGAGAACAATACCTTACCAGACAGCCGCACGGCTCAACGACCTTTCGCTTGCAAGACCGATGTCACACACTGCCCTCCAGTTCGCCGAGTTTGTCTAGGTTTGAGGAGAAAGCACACCATGCCTAAGAGCAAGTCCCTTCGTCTGCTGTTCCTGCTGGTCAGCGCCCTGCTTGTCGTGGGCAGCCTGCCGGTGTACGCCCAGGACGGCGGCCAGGTGGTGGTCAAGCCCGGTGAGAAGATCAAGATCGCCATCGCCACCGACCTGACGAATGCCATCCCTGAGTTCGGTCTGGACATCGCCCAGGCGGCCCAGACTGCCGTATCATTCCTCAATGAAGCTGGCGGTATCAAGGGCTTCGAGGTCGAGACCTTCGTCGAAGATGACCGCTGCACCGGCGACGACGCGACGTCCGTGGCCAATCGCATCGCCTCCGATCCGCGGGTCGTCGCTGTGGTCGGGCACATCTGCTCCGGCGCGACCATCGCCGCCTCCAACGTGTACGAAGAAGCGCGCATCGCCATGATGTCGCCCAGCGCGACCGCGGCGGAAGTGACCGCGCGCGGGCTGACGGTCATCAACCGCGTCGCCCCGCTGGACAGCGTGCAGGGCGTGTACGACGCCAACTACATCTACAAGATTCTCGGCGCGCGCAAGCTGGCGGCGCTGCACGACAACGATACCTACGGCCTGGGCCTGGCCCGCGCCGTCGCCGATGAGTTTGAGCGGCTGGGTGGCGAAGTGGTGGCCTTCGAAGGCATCAACCCCGACGACCAGGACTACCGCGCGGTGCTCACCCCACTGGTGGCGCTGGAGCCGGACGCGATTTTCTTCGGCGGCTACGAGCAACAGGCCGTGTTGCTGATCCCGCAGAAGAGCGACGTGGGTCTGCGTGATGTCATCTTCTTCGGGCCGGATGGCATCTTCGGCCAGGCGACGATTGACGGCGCTGGCGCTGCCTCCGAAGGCGTCTACGCCAGCTTCCCGCCCATCCTGCCGATTGAGGAGTGGGACGCCCGCTACGAGGAGCTGTTCGGCATCAACCCGACCACCGACTTCCTCGGCCCGTTCCATTATCATGCCGCTGATGCAGTAGGGATGATCGCTCTCGCTATTGACGCCGCGTCAGAGATTGACGCTGAGGGCAACCTGGTCATTGACCGCGAGGCCCTGATCACGGCCCTGCGCAATACCAAGGACTACGAGGGTCTGACCGGCACGCTGACCTGCAACGAGATCGGTGACTGTGGTGCGACCATCTTCGACATTTACGTGGTGGAAGATGGCGTATTTGTCCCGGTCGAGGTGCCCGAAGACCTGCTGGAGATGGAAGTCGAGTAGCCCCCGGCGAGTCAGAGGGGTTGTGGCGGGGGCGTGCAAAACCTGTCAGGTAGGGGCGCAGCGGAGCAGTGCCCCCGTCGGGGCGTATGGCCATACGCCCCTACTGACACCCTTTGCCCACACTCACTGTGCTCGCCCCGTAACCTGTTAACGCGACCAGCGCCGTAATTGCCGATTCTGTTATGGCGCTGGTACAATTTTTCACCCTAGACGCGCGCGCATCAGTTTTTACAGATCCTACGGCGCATTCTCACCTACCCCCTAGTCTCACTGGCAGCGCGGCTTCCGGCACGCCCTGCAGATGGAGGATCACATGGCGCATAGCACACAGGCTCGCCAGTTAGGGCGCATCACCTTTGACGCCGATCGTCTCAGCGGCCAGTATTTCGGCTGGGGGGCATTGATCGCCACTGTCCGTATCTTTTGGGTCATCGCCCTCACCGCCGGCTTGTTTGGCACGCCAGCCGATCCCCTCTTTCAGACCGTGGGCGATCTGTTGGGCAGCTTTCTGTGGGCCTATGCTGCGGTCGGGCTAATGGGGCTGCTTGCCACGCTGTACAGCCGCCCGCGCAGCGAAGAACCTATCTCATCCACGCGACTATTCATCAATTATCTGGGCGTTATTTTCTTCCTGGCTTTGTCGGTGCGCGTCGCCAGCGTGGTTCAGGCCGACCCCGCGCGCTACCCGATTACGTTATGGGGTCTGCAACTGGTCAATGGCCTGGTGTTGGGCGGCGTCTACGCCCTCGTTGCGCTGGGCTATACGCTGGTCTACGGCATCATGTTCATGATCAACTTTGCGCACGGCGAAGTCCTGGTTATGGGCACGTTCGGCGGGTGGTTCGCCCTGACCTATGTGAATAATCTCGGCGATGGCACGTTCGAAGTCGGCGCGGCCAGCGTCGCGACGGTGCTGCTCCCCCTGCTGTTCGCCGTGCTGTTCTTGCCACTGGAGACTCTGGCAGCGCGCGCCGGGCGCAAGCACACCGCCCGTGCCGCCGAGCCAGACCCTACCTGGCTCCTCACGCTGTTCAGCCTGCCCGTGCGCTTCCTGATCGGCGCGCTGGTCGGCTATGGGTTGCTGCAGGCAATGGGTGGCTTCGCCCCTCACGTCTACGAAGTGGTCACTACGGTCGTGGCGCTGCTGTTCGTGGTGGCGATGGGCATGATCGCCTCTACGCTGGTGGCGATTGTCCTGGAGCGCGTCGCCTATCGCCCGCTGCGCACAGCGCCCCGCCTGGCCCCGCTGATCAGCGCCATCGGCGCCTCTTTCTTTCTGCAGCAGGCCATGCTCAATGTCTTCGGCCCTGCCAAGCGGGCTTACAGCCGCCCCAGGCTGATTGATGGCACCATTGACGTGCGCATTGGCGACCTGGGCACCATCCCCGTGACCAAGACAGGGATCATCGTCGTCATTGTCTCTGTGGTGCTCATGGTGCTGCTCTACACCTTCGTGCAGCGATCCAAGACGGGACGCGCCATGCGCGCTGTAGCCGAAGACAAGCCCACGTCGGCGCTGATGGGGGTGGATGTGAACCAGGTCATCGTCATCACGTTCGCCGTCGGCGCGCTACTGGCGGGTGCGGCGGGCGTCATGATGGGCTTCCACAACCAGTCGTTCAACTTCCGGGCCGGTTTCATCCCCGGCCTGAAGGCCTTCACCGCAGCGGTGCTGGGCGGCATTGGCAACATCCCCGGCGCGATGTTCGGCGGCTTCTTCCTGGGGCTGGTCGAGGCGCTGGGGCCGACCATGCTCGGCATCAACGCCGAATACAAGGACGTGATCGCCTTCAGCTTGCTGGTGCTGGTGCTCGTCTTCCGGCCCACAGGTATCTTCGGCGAAGTGCTGGCGGAAAAGAAGGTGTAGGCCATGCTCCAGCTCCAGACACGCATCCGACAGTTCGTCGCCTCGGCGCGCGAAGGGATCCTCTCCGGCTTCATCGTCGGGCTGCTCATCAACTTTCTGATCTTGCTGGGCATTCCTGTCAATCTGAGCGACATCGCCCTGCTGCTGATCTTGCTGGTTGCACTGATCTTCGGGGTGCGCCTGGCGCGCCGCCTGCGCGCGCATGGGCTTGGGCATCTGGTGGGCAACGCCCTGGCGATGGGCCTGGCTGCGGCGCTGCTGGTGCTGCTGCTCATGGCGCTCATCAATCACTGGCAGGCGCACAACGTTAAGGTCACGGACTACTTCTACTCCGTGTCGCCCCAGACGATGACCGTGCTCTCCGGCGTGCCCGCCAGCGAGCTATTCGCCAACCCCGCGCGCGATCCGCTCACCGGCGCGTACCCAGAAGGCAAACCGCTGCGCACCAACCCCATGCGCCTGACTTTCGACGCTGACACGGGCCTGGAGTTGGTGGACATCAACCTGGTGATCGGCGGCTTCTACGGCTTTCTGATCGTGCTGATCATCGCTGGCCTCCTGGGGGCGCTGCTGGCCTGGGCGTTCACCGTAGCCCGGCTAGGGCAGACCTGGAAGCGGGTACAGACCTATCTGGTGGCCAGCCCTCAGGCGCATATCGGCATGCTGCTGCTGCCGCTCGCCTTCTTCGCGTTGCTCTGGCTGACGGTCGGGCACGGCACCTACAACGCGACCATCGGATCGTACAGCACCCTCGATCCGGTCATAGACTTAGACGGAAGCGCGCAGGAAATCCAACTGCTGATCGGCTTCGGCATCATCCTGTTTGGGTTGATCGCTGCGCGCACCGCCCGGCCCACCGATTCCGGCCTGAGCTACGGGGTGCGGCTGGCGCTCTGCCTGGGGATCATCGCGGTGATGATGGGCCTGGGTCTGTGGCGGATTATCGGCAGCCGCATCTACTTCCTGGCTACATCCGATGCGCTGGGTGGCAACGAGACGATCAGCGTCCTGCTCACGCTGGTGGTCGGCGCGCTGTTGGTCGTGCAGAACATCATCGGGCTGCGCAAACCGGGCCGCTTCGAGACGCAGTTCGCCGGCACAGGGGCGATCCTGGCCGTGCTGCTGATGCCGCTCTACCTCAACCAGGGCCAAAACGACGTGATGACCATTGTGGGCATCAACGTCATGCTCGGCCTGGGGCTGAACATCGTGGTGGGCTACGCCGGTCTGCTCGACCTGGGCTATGTAGCCTTCTTCGCCCTCGGCGCATACTCGTATGCTTTTCTCTCGTCCAACCAGATGGAGCTTGGCGCAGACGGCAAGCCCGCCGGACTGAAGTTCGCTGGCAATGACGAGATGGTGGTCAAGCTGGCCGGCTGGGTGCCGATCACCGTGATCGTCACCCTGGTGGTCGCCTACCTGGGGATCAGGATTTGGCAGCGCCGTCCACCGGTTGAGCGTCGGCCCTGGGAGCATCAGCGCCCGCTGGTGCCCTATACCGGGCGTCCGGGGGGCGGCATGACCGCGCTGATCACGGTGACGGCCATCCTGCTCAGCGCGCTGGTGGCCTCGCTGTTGGAAGGGACGGGCCTCTACGACCGCCTGTTCTCCAGCGCCTCCCCGTTCCTGGTGGGCATCATCATCGGCACGATTGTGGCCGGGCTGTCCGGTATTGCGTTGGGCATTCCCGTGCTGCGCCTGCGCGGTGACTACCTGGCCATTGTCACGCTCGGCTTTGGGGAGATCATCCGCCTGATGTTCACCAATCTGCGCGACTACACTGGCGGGCCGCAGGGCGTGCTGGAGATTCCCCGGCCCCTGCCCGAAGGCACAACGGGCGGTGTGGGCTACCTGACCATGGTCTATCTGGTGCTGATCGGAGCGGGAGTGATCGCCTTTTTCTCGCTGCGTCTGAAGGGATCGCGCACGGGCCGCGCCTGGAGCGCGATGAAGAGCGACGAGGACATCGCCCAGTCTATGGGCATTCACCTGGTGCAGTCCAAGCTGATGGCGTTCGCCATCGGCGCGGCGTTCGCGGGCGTCGGGGGCGTGCTGTTCGCCGCCCGCCAGCGCAACATTTACCCCAATGACTTCCGGCTGGATGTGTCCATTGAAGTGCTCAGCCTGGTGATCATCGGCGGCATGGGCAACGTGCCGGGCGTGATCGTGGGCGCCATCGCCCTGATCGGCGTGCCGGAAGTGCTGCGCCAGCTTGAGACGTACCGCATTCTGGTCTTTGGCGCGCTGCTGGTGACGATGGTCAGCCTGCGGCCCGAAGGGTTGCTGCCGGCGCCCGTCGTCCAGCTTCGTGAGCGAGCGCGCACCCTCGCGCATAGCCACTACTGGCAGGAAGGAGGCGAAGCATGACCGACCACAGCCATGCCCGTGAGGCGCAGCCTGTCCTGCAAGCCACCAACGTCACCAAGCGGTTCGGCGGCCTGGTCGCGGTGGGCGATCTCGACCTGACGATCCTGCCCAACCAGATTGCCAGCGTGATCGGCCCCAATGGCGCTGGCAAGACGACCTTCTTCAACTGCGTCAGCGGCTTCTACACGCCCGAAGAAGGCGAGATTCGCTTCCTCGGCCACCCCATCCAGGGCCTGCGCCCAGACCAGGTGACGGCGCGCGGTATCGCCCGCACTTATCAGAATATTCACCTGTTCAAGGGTATGACCGTGCTCGAAAACGTGATAGTCGGCGTGCATCCCAGCCTGCGCAGCACTCCGGTGGGGGCGCTGCTGCGGCTGCCGCTGAATAACCAGGAAGAAGAGGCGGCGTTGGCCCACGCCTATGCGCTGCTGGACTTCGTGGGCCTGGCCGACTTTGCCGACGTGCTGGCGACCAACCTGGCCTACGGCAGCCAGCGCCGCCTGGAGATCGCCCGCGCCCTGGCCAGCAATCCCCGTCTGCTGCTGCTCGACGAACCGACCGCCGGCATGAACCCCCAGGAAACCGAAGACACGATGCGCTTCATCCGCCGCCTGCGCGATGAGCGCGACCTGACGGTGCTGCTGATCGAGCACGACATGCGCGTGGTGATGGGTATCTCCGACCAGGTGACTGTGCTCGACTACGGGCGCAAGATCTCCGAGGGCACGCCGGAGTACGTGCAGCGCGATCCTCTGGTGATCGAGGCCTACCTGGGCACCGTAGCCGACGAAGTGGACGTCAACCTGCTGGCTATGTAGCGACAACTGCCCAAAGGAGCGCGCACATGGCGCTGTTAGAAGTCGAGAACCTGCACACGTACTACGGCAAGATTCACGCCTTGAAGGGCATCTCGCTCTCGGTCGAGGAAGGGGAGATTGTCACGCTGATCGGCGGCAACGGCGCGGGCAAGACGACCACGCTCAACACGATCTGCGGCATCGTCCGCGCTGCCGAAGGGCGCGTG
This sequence comes from Anaerolineae bacterium, assembly GCA_018056405.1. Classification (GTDB taxonomy): domain Bacteria; phylum Chloroflexota; class Anaerolineae; order Aggregatilineales; family Aggregatilineaceae; genus UBA2029. The sequence continues at coordinate 806 of JAGPFT010000032.1, read as the reverse complement.
CTGCTGCGCGATGAGGACATCACTTGCCTGCCGCCGCACATCATCATGAGTCGCGGCGTGGTGCAGTCCCCCGAGGGACGCAAAATCTTCCAGCGCCTGACGGTGATGGAGAACCTGGAAATGGGCGCTTACAGCCGTCACGACGTGCACGACATCGCCCGCGACCTGGAATTCGTCTTCGAGACGTTCCCCCGCCTTAAGGAGCGCCAGAAACAGCTTGGCGGCACGCTCTCCGGCGGCGAGCAGCAAATGCTGGCCATTGGCCGCGCCCTGATGGGGCACCCGCGCATCCTGCTGCTGGACGAGCCTTCGATGGGGCTGGCCCCGCTGTTGGTGCGCGACATCTTCCGCATCGTCAAGTATCTCAACGAGCAGGGCACGACCATCCTGCTCGTCGAGCAGAACGCGCTCATAGCGCTGGCGGTCGCCCACCGCGGCTACGTGCTGCAGACGGGCACGATCATCCTGTCCGACGAGGCGGCGGCGCTGCGCGAGAACGAGATGGTTCGGGCCGCCTACCTGGGCGAGCATGAGGGGGCAGCCTTCCCCAGGAGCGAGAACCGGTGAAACGAGCGAGAATCATTCTCCTGATCGCCCTGATCGCGCTGCTCAGCGCCCTGCTGACGGCCTGTGGGAGCAGCCCGCGCGCCCGCGCCGATGATTTCGTCGTCTACCTGCCGGCGGAAGTGGGCGACTGGGAGCGCGATGATGGGGAGACGGTCAAGCTGCTGGCCAGCACGGTCACCAACAAGGGCCATGTGACGATGATCTACCAGGGGCCGGACGACGCCATCGCCTATGTGGTG
>JAGPFT010000506.1 GCA_018056405.1 Anaerolineae bacterium | reverse complement strand
GGATTCGCGCGCGCCGGTCAGGTCACGCGGATGACCTCTCCGCCAGTCATCCGTTCCAGGTCGGCGGGTGTCAGGCGGAAAACTGCGTTGGGCGTGCCCGCCGCCGCCCAGATCACGTCGAACTGGTGCAAGTCCTGGTCAATGAACGTGCGCAGCGGGCGGTCGTGGCCGACAGGCGGCACGCCTCCAATGACGAAGCCGGTTTGGGCGCGCACGAAGTCAGCGTCGGCCTTGACCAGCGGCTCGCCGAGAACCTGGGCGACAAGACTGGTGTCCACGCGGTTGGCCCCGCTGGCAATGACCAACACCGGTGCGCCCGACTGCGCGCCCTTGAAGACCAGCGACTTGGCGATCTGGGCGACGGTGCAGCCGATAGCGGCGGCGGCTTCGGCGGCAGTGCGCGTCGTAGCGGGCAGCTCGACGACCTGCCCCATGCTGAAGCCGAGCGCGGTCAGGGCGTCCTGGACGCGCTGCGCGCTACGGCTGAGGGGTGTGGATGACATGGCATCTCCTTTCCTCTGTGCCCACTCAGGGCATCCCTGTGACTCTGTTCGCGTAGAGGCGCTGCCCTGCGCGCCCTGGGGCGTATCGCCATAGGCCCCAACGACTCACCTGCCGGCCCCCTCCTACTGTGGAGGAAAGTCTTTCAATTCGCAATTCGCAATTCGCAATTCGCAATTCGCAATTCGCAATCCGAAATCTCTCTCTGCGCACGATGAGCACGCCTCGCCCGCCGCGATCTCCAACAGGTACAGCCCGTAATCCTGCGGGTCCACGTAGACAATGCGCGACCCGCCCGGCGAGACGCTCCAATCGCCGTTCGCCACGCGGATGGGCAGCGTCTTTGGATCGGTCAGCCAGCGATGTGTCGCCGTGAGGGTGTCGGCCAGGCCCAGCGCGTGCGCGTCCTGGCCCGCGTCGAAGCTGAGTGTATAGAGCCAGCGCTCGTCGCGCCAGCGGTACGCGCCGAAGAAGGGCAACTTGCGCGCCGGCGATCCTGGCGTCGTGCGCTGGACGTACACGCCGCTGTCCGCCGGGTCTTCCTGGAAGGGCAGATAGAAAGCGATGGTCTGGCCGCCGGGCGCTACCTGCACGTCGTGCAGATTCGTGTACTCGCCCAGCAGCACCGGCTCCGCTCTCTCGGCGTCCAGATCGAGGAGGGAAAGCTGCGTCTCTGCGGTGTAGTTCACGCGGCGGCTGATCAGCAGGCGGTGATCGTCGAGCCATTGCACGCGCCCGCCGCCAGTGTAGACCAGGCGGGGGTCGCTGCCATCCAGCCCGCTGACCCAGACGCGCACGCCCGGCTCTGGCTTTCCTGGCACGGTCTCGCCGTAAGTCACCTGCCATAGCAGGCGCGTCCCGCCCGGCGACACGGCGGGGTAGGTGCCCTCTGTGGCCACTTCCCACTGCGCCCCGTCGCTCAGGCGGGTGAGGCGGGCCACCGCCCCGTCGCGCTCGATGCGGATGTGGCCATCCGGCGAGCGATAGGACGGCAGAGTCTCCTCGACCGGCTGGCGCGGCGATCCATCGAGCGGCTGGCGGAAGACAGCCGTTCCGCCGGGCAGCGCATCCAGCACGTAGACGGCCTGCAGATCGTCGCCGTACCACCACGCGCCCACGTTCCAGCCGCTCAGCGAGATGGGCGTGCGCGTGACTTCTGGCTCATCGGGCAGCACAGGCAGGCGACGGGCGGGCGCGGCGCTCTCTGGTGGCTGCTGTTCGAGCCTGGGCGGCCAGGGCTGGCGGTAGGTGTTGAGCAGGTTGGCGCTGAACTGAACCGCCGGCTGCGTTTCGAGTGTCATCCAACGGAAGGGTGCGCTGAGGTCCTGCTGGAACGGGTGTGTCAGGGGGCCGATGCTCGCCAGCATATGCCAGTTCATGTCGAAGAAGGGGAGGGGGTTGAGCGCCGTCTGATAGTGATCGCGGCGAATTTCCAGGTGCAGGTGCGGGCGCGAGCGACACGACAGGTCGGGGTCGCCGGTCAGGCCGATCACGTCGCCGCGCTTGACCGTATCGCCGCGCACGAACGGCGGTTGGCGCAGCAGATGCCCGTAGAACGAGGCGAGACCGGTGCCGGGGTGCACCAGCACGAGACTGTGCGGCCCGGCCCCCCATCCTTCCGCGTCCACATACGTCACGACCCCGTCGGCGATAGCCAGCACGGGCGTGCCGCACGGCGTTTCGATGTCCAGCCCAAAGTGCAGCCCCTGGCCGTACATGTACCATTCGTCGCCGAAGTTGAACGCCTCGATGGTGTTGCCGTAATGTTGCTCGTAGAGCCAGGTATTGGGGCCGGGCGGCCCGGCCAGCGGGAACAGAAACGGCGGGCCGTCTGGGAAACTCTCAGCTTCTTGGGCGGCGACAGAGGGCGACAGCGCAGTCGTCATGAGCGCGGCGGCGAATCCCAGAACAAGGAACGCACGTCGCATAATCTCTAATGCGCCTTGACGAGCATGATCGGTAGCTGCTTGTAGGGGCGGATTTGTGAACCCGCCCCTACGTGACATCTGCGCGTATTCCCCGTCTTGAATGTCAAATCTCATCAGGAGGACCCCCTCATCAGGCGGCGCTATCTTCAAAGCATAACGCCGGGCGCGCCGATTGACCACCTGCGCGGGTGCGTGCAAAGGGTGTCAGCCACTCATGTGACGTGGAAGTATGGACCTCGCCCCCGGCCTCGCTGCGCTCGGCTTGCTCCCTCTCTGTCAATGGAGGGGGGCGGCGAGGCCCGCGTTAGCGGGCCGAGCGGGGGTGAGGTAAAGTGAAGACCTGCCTCAGACTATAAGCCGATCTCAACGCCTGTTCGCCCCTGAAGCGCGCCGGGGGAGGGGCGCAACGTGTTGAGTCCGGCCCTGAATCCGGCGGGGATCGCTGCGACGCTCAGCGTGACAGAGGAGTCAGGCGAGGGCCAGGCGCAGAGGTCTGGCGGATGGTGGGTGTGCCGTCCTCAATGG
>JAGPFT010000505.1 GCA_018056405.1 Anaerolineae bacterium | reverse complement strand
TCGTAGACGTGGATTGTGGCGGTGCAGATGACGGAGATTGCGCTCGAACCACTGCGTGAAGACGTACCGATAACGCATCAGGCCTTGCCGAGAACAGTGGCCAGGTAGTCGGCAAGTTCCTGATCACCAGTCACTTCTAAGGTTCGCTCCGAAAGAACGTCTTCCAGGCCGGTGATAAGATGATCGCCTAGGGTGTATTGCTCCAGGATCACGTCATCCAGTACCGTGACCAGCAAGGTCGCGTCTTCGGGCAAGGTGATGTCGTCAAGCAACTCAACCTTGCCGTGTCGGACGGTCGCGCGAATGGTCATGTAGGTCATGGGTACCATTTTAACAGATGCCGGTGGACAAGGCGGTGGGCCTGTGGCTAACACCTGACAGGTGCGCGGCCTCAAATCTCACTTTCATCAGAGTGCCATTGGCCGCGCACCTGTCAGGTGTTTGGTGAGGGTTGAACGCTTACACCCGCTCAATAATCGTCGCAATCCCCATCCCGCCCCCCGCGCACAGGGTGATGAGCGCGGTCGATAGGTCGCGTCGCTCCAGCTCGTCCAGCGCCGTGCCCAGGAGCATCGCGCCCGTGGCCCCCAACGGGTGGCCCAGGGCGATGGCCCCACCGTTGACGTTGACCCGCTCCGGCCCGTCGGGCAAGCCCATCTCGCGGATGAACTTCAGCACGACCGAGGCGAACGCTTCGTTGATCTCGAACAGGTCGATGTCGTCTACCGTCATGCCCGCCTTCTTCAGCGCCCGCTGCGAGGTCGGGGCGGGGGCGGTCAGCATAATCGTCGGCTCGTCGCCCAGCAACGCGGCCGAGACGATCCGCGCCCGCGGCCGCAGCCCCAGCGCCGCGCCCTTTTCCTTTGACCCGACCAGCACCAGCGCCGCCCCATCGACGATGCCCGACGAGTTACCGGCGGTGTGGACGTGGTCGATCTGCGTCAGCTGCGGATACTTGCGCAAAGCCACGGCGTCGAAGCCCATCGCACCGAGATTGACGAAAGCCGGCTTCAGCGCGCCCAGCCCCTCCAGCGTCGCGTCGGGCCGGGCGTGCTCGTCGCAATCGAGCAGGACGCGGCCGTCGGCGGCGTGGACGGGGACGATGGACGAGAAGTGGCCGTTCTGTTGCGCGATGGCCGCCCGCTGCTGCGAGCGCAGGGCGTAGCCGTCCACATCGGCGCGGCTGAAGCCCTCCAGCGAGGCGATCAGGTCGGCGCTGATGCCCTGCGGCACGATGTCGAGCTGCCCCATCACCTCGTAGTCGTCCCACATCGCCCCGCCGTCGCTGCCCATCAGCACGCGCGACATCGACTCGATGCCGCCGGCCACGACCAGCTCCTCCCAGCCGGAGCGCACCTTCATGGCCGCCAGGTTGACCGCCTCCAGCCCCGAAGCGCAGAAGCGGTTGAGTTGCGCGCCGGGCAGGTCGAGATCCCACCCGGCGTAGAGCGGCGCGGTGCGGGCGATGTTGCCGCCTTGCTCCTTCACCGGCGTCACACAGCCGAGCAGGACATCATCGACCTGCGAGGTGTCCAGGTCGTGGCGGAGACGCATTTCGTCGAACAGCGTCTTCAGCAGGTCGAGCGGCCGAACGTCGTGCAGCGAGCCGTTGGCTTTGCCGCGGCCGCGGGGGGTACGGATGGCATCGTAGATGTAGGCTTCGGTTGGCATGATTTGTCTCGCTTAGATTGTGATGGGATGGCCCCATTATAGCACGCCGATCAGCAGATCTGGGCATTGATTTCACCCGGCGGCGATCTATACTGTCTATATAAGGAGGGGATCATGAAAACACGAACCCTTTTTGTCAGTGGGTTGTTCGTCCTCCTGATGGTGGTCAGCGCGTCGGCCGGCGCTGGCTCGTCTCGCGCATCGAGTAACCTTCCTCCTGTGCCGTTGCCGGTCTGGCAGAGCGAAGTCATCGCGCCGGGTGTCGACTTAACCGACCAGGGTGTGCACGGGATGGCCCTGGACCCGGACGGCCAACCCCATGTGGTTTACGGTCGCAATCGCCTCTTCCACGCCTGGTATGACGGCGCGGCGTGGCAGGTCGAGATGGTCGACGCGGCCGGTGGTTCGCGGTCAGGCCCGGCCATCGCCATTGACGACGTGGGTACCATCACCATCGTTGCTTACCCTGACCGCAGCCTTCTCCAGGAGTTGGTGGTCTATACCCACGCGCCGGGCAGCGTCTGGCAGACGACCGCTGTCCCCATGCCGGGGATTGGCTACTTCCCGGTGCTATCCTTGGCCCTGGACGGCGACGGACGACCACACTTGCTCGCAACGGGCAGCACGTCCAATCAGAGTCCACTGCTGCTCTATGCCTATGATGCCCCCCAGAGGTGGGTCAGCGAGCCAATAGCCATTCAGCGCTACGCGTTGGGCAAGCTTTCGCTGGCGCTCGATAGCCACAACCGCCCTGTTGTCCTCTACGAAACGCATAACGAGGCCAGTGGTGGCCGGACGCTCTGGCTGGCGCGGCGCGGCGCGGCCGGTTGGACTCATGGGCTTGTTGCTCACGCCCTGTCCGTTTCCGGTAAGTCGCTGGCGCTGGATGCGGCGGACAGGGCGCACGTCGTGTTCATTGACGACGACCAAATGAGCCTGTTCTATACCTACCAGACTGACGTCGGCTGGCAGACGCTGGTGGACTATAGCGATGGCGACAACCCCAGCCTGGCGCTGGACGAGAGCGGCCAGCCGCACGTGGTCTATGTCAGTCCGTCAGCCCGTCTCCTTTACCTTGTACTCCACAGCGAGGGCTGGTATCCGACAACGGTCACGAGCGACGTCTACAGCGCCGCCGCCAGCACGTTGCTGCTGGACGACGCCGGCGCGGCCCATATTGCCACCCTGGAGTACGGCGACACGCTTCACTACGCCACCAACGCGAGCGGCTACTGGGCTGTAACCCCCATCGCCCGGCAGGACGCGGTCGCCCAGAGGCACGCCC
>JAGPFT010000504.1 GCA_018056405.1 Anaerolineae bacterium | reverse complement strand
GGTGCTCATGTCGCCGTCTACCACAATGCAGTTGAAGCTCTCTTCCACCGCAACGCGCAGGTAGCGATCCAGATCGGCGCTGGGGAGGCTGGCGTCGGTGGCGATCAGGGCGAGCATGGTCGCCATCTGCGGAGCGATCATGCCCGCGCCTTTGGCGATGCCGGCGATCACCGCGCCGGACGACAGGCGCGCCGAGGCCAGTTTAGGCCGCGTGTCGGTGGTCATGATCGCGGCGGCGGCGTCCGCCCACCCGTCGGGGCGCAGCGCCGGAACCAGCGCAGCGATCCCCCGCTCCATCGCCGCCATGTCCAGCGGCAGCCCGATCACGCCGGTCGAGAGGGTGAGCACCTCTTCCGGCGCGCAGCCGAGCAATGCCGCTGTGCGCTGCGCCGATGCGTGTGCGTCGCGCAGACCAGGCGCGCCGGTGCAGGCGTTGGCGCTGCCTGTATTGGCCAGCACAGCGCGCACGCGCGCGCCCTCCCCTGCCAGGATCGCCTGGTCGCGCAGCACAGGCGCAGCCTTGACCTGGTTGGTGGTGAAGACGCCGGCGACGGTACACGGCGCGTCGCTGACCAGGAGGGCGATGTCGTTGCGTGGGTTGCGCTTCAGGCCGCAGTGCAGCCCGGCGAGACGAAAGCCTCGTGGGGTGTATTCAACCATGTGTTCTCCCTCACTCCAACTCGTAGACCAGCGCGATCTCGTCGCAGCGATCCTGGAACGGGCACGGCGCGCAATCCTGCCACACCTTGATCGGGAAATTGCTGACCGCATCACGCTCGAAGCCCAACTGCTCGAACAGGCGGGCCGCGCGGGTCAGGGTGAGCACGCGCTTCAACCCGCGCGCCTGCGCCATCGCCACTGCGTCTTGCACCAGCCGGCTGGCAATGCCGTGGCCGCGCCAGTCGGGGCGCACGGCCAGCGAGCGCACCTCCGCCAGCGAGCCGTTGTAGCAGACCAGCGAGACGCAGCCGATCACCTGCCCGTCCTGCTCGGCGACCAGCCAGCGATCAAGCTGTTGGCACATCTCGTCGGCGGGGCGCGGCAACATCAGCCCGGCGGCCACATCTTGTGCGAACAGGGCCAGGATCGCCTCCACTTCGCAGGCGTGGGGCTGGCGGATGATCATCAGTGCGCGACCTCGTGCAGGATCGTGCCGAGCACCTCGGCGAACTGGTCAATGTGCGCTTCTTCGACGATGAGCGGCGGCAGCAGGCGTAGCACCTGCGGCCCGGCGTTGATCATGATCACGCCATGCGCGTAGCCCGCCTGGATCAGCGGCGCGACCTCAATATCCAGTTCCACGCCGACCATCAGGCCCAGGCCGCGCACCTCGCGGAGGTGCGGCGAATGCAGGTCGCGCAGCCGCTCCATCAGCCGCGCGCCGCGCGCCGTCACGCGGGCGAGGAAGGCGGGGTCGCCCACGCGCCGCAGCACGACCTGCGCCGCCCGGCAGACGACCGGCCCGCCGGCGAAAGTGCTGCCGTGATCGCCGGGGGCGAGCGCGCTGGCCACGCGATCGGTGAGCAGCGTCGCGCCGATGGGCAACCCGCCGCCCAAAGCCTTCGCCAGGGTCATCATGTCCGGCTGCACCCCAAAATGCTCGTGCGCCCACAGCCGGCCAGTGCGCCCCATCCCGCACTGAATCTCGTCGAAGACCAGCAGCGCCCCATGCCGGTCGCACAGCGCGCGCAGCGTCCCCAGGAACTCCGGCGTGGCAGCATGAATGCCCCCCTCGCCCTGCACCGGCTCGACGAAGACGGCGCAGGTCCCTGGGCCGATCAGCTTCTCGGCGGCGGCGCTGTCGTTGAAGGGGGCGAAGCTCACGCCGGGCATCAGCGGGCGGAAGGGGGCCTGGTATTTCTCGCGGGCGGTGAGGGCCAGCGCGCCCGCCGTCCGCCCGTGAAAGCTGCCGGTGAAAGCAACCAGATCGGTCTTGCAGGGGCCGAACGTCTCGCGGGCGCTCTTGCGCGCAAACTTGATGGCCGCTTCCACCGCCTCGGTGCCCGAATTGCAGAAGTACACCTTGTCGGCGAAGGAGCGCTGGCAGAGCATCTCGGCCAGGTCCGCGTGAGGGGCGGAGTGGTAGAGGTTGCAGACGTGGCCGAGCCGGGCCATCTGCTCGCTGACGGCAGCGACCAGCTCCGCGTCAGCGTGTCCGAGCGCGTTGACGCTGATGCCCGCCGCGAAGTCGAGATAGGTTTTGCCGTCCGTGTCGGTGAGCATCGCGCCCTGCCCGCGCTCCAACACAAACGGCGCGCGTGCGTAGGTATTGAGCACGTACTGTGTGGTCTTTTCCACAGTGGAGCCAGCCATCAGTCCTCGCCTTCTCTGCGTGGAGCAACAGGTTCAGAGTTACGCTAAGGGTCGTGAGTATGGAGTCCTGAGTCGTGAGATTGTCCCGCACTCAGGACTCAAGACTCCTGACTCAAAACCCACCAGCCGAGCAATTGCCTGGCATTGTTCCGGCTGCCAATCAAGCCACAAACACAGTGCCAGTGCCCGCCGCCAGCCCTGCCAGGTCGGTGATCACGGCCTGGCGCACGCCCGCTCCCACTGCCGCCAGCGCCGCCTGCACTTTGGGGATCATCCCGCCGTTGATCACGCCGCGCGCGATCAGGTCGCGCGTCTCGGCGACGGACAGGCGCGGCACCACGCCGTCCTCAGCGCGCACACCGGGCACATTGGTGACGAAGGCGGCCTGCGCCGCGCCGAGCGCCGCTGCAATCGCCCCCGCCGCATGATCGGCGTTGACATTGTACGCCCCATCCGCGCCGAGCGAGATCGGCGAGATGACCGGCACCACGCCCGCCGCGCACAGGTCGCGCAGCACATCGGCACGCACGGCAACGATGCGGCCCACACGCCCCAGGTTCGCCGCCCAGGGTTCGACGCGCAGCAGGCCGCGATCCACGCCGCTGAGGCCCAGCGCGTCCACACCGGCGGCCAGCAGCGCGCGCA
>JAGPFT010000031.1 GCA_018056405.1 Anaerolineae bacterium | reverse complement strand
ACCGCCGGCGGCGCGACGCGGCCAGTCTGCTGCTGCGCCTGCTCATTGCGACGCTGTTGGTGCTGGCATTGGCGGGCGCTCAGGTGCACCACGTGGCGGACAGGCTGGCGGTCGTCTTCCTCATTGACGTGTCGGATAGCGTGCCGCCCGCCCAGCAGAGCGCAGCGGTGGAATATGTGCGCCAGGCTGCGGCGGCGATGGGCGCGGATGATCAGGCGGCGGTGATCGTCTTCGGCGCGGATGCGCTGGTCGAGGTGCCGGTCACCGGGCGGCTGGAACTGGTGCAGATCGGCTCCGACCCCGTGCGTCTGAACACCGATCTGGCCGAGGCCATGCGCCTGGGGCTGGCCCTATTCCCTGCGGATACAGCCAAGCGTATGGTGATTCTGAGCGACGGCAAGCTCACAGTGGGCGACGCTGAAGAGGTGGCGCGGTTGGCAGCGGCGACCAACGTCCAGGTGGACGTGGTGCTGTTGGCTCCCGAAGACCCCGCCGAGCAGACCGCCGGCCCTGAGGTGCTGGTGGCGGGCGTGGACGTGCCGGCGACGGTCAACCAGGGCGAGCGCTTCAGTCTGACGGCTTCGCTGGCCGCCAATCGCCCGGACACGGCGGCGGAAGTGCGCGTGCTCTCGCGCGGGCAGATCGTCCATCAGCGCGAAGTGGTGTTGCAGCCCGGCGTCACTCACGAGGTCTTCGATGTGCTGGCTCCCGAAGCCGGGTTCATTGACTTCGAGGTCGTGATCGAGCCGCGCAGCGCGGACACGTTCTACCAGAACAACCGCCTGGCTGCCTTCACCCAGGTCAGCGGGCCGCCGCGCGCCTTGCTGGTAGCCTCCGACGAGCGCGAGATCACCGTTCTGCGGGCCGTTCTGGCCGAATCGGGCTTGCAGGTGGACGTGCGCGGGCCGCGCGAGTTGCCGGTCGGCCTGGCGGCGCTGAGCAGCTATGACAGCGTGGTGCTGGCCAACGTCTCGGCTACCGAGCTTTCGGCGGAGCGCATGGAGACCCTGCAAACCTACGTGCGCGACCTGGGCGGCGGGCTGGTGGTGATCGGCGGGCCGAACAGCTACGGCGTAGGCGGCTACTTTGAGACGCCCCTGGAGGAGACGCTGCCGGTTGAGATGCGTCTGCACGACCAGGAGCGCGTGCCGCAACTGACACTGCTGTTCGTCATTGACCGGTCGGGCAGCATGGAGCTGGCCAGTGAGAGCGGCGTTTCGAACCTGGAACTGGCCAAAGAGGCGGTGGTGCGCTCGTTGGACCTGCTCAACGACAATGACCGGACGGGCGTGCTGTCCTTCGATGTCAGCGCTTACTACGTGCTGGACATCCAGGAAGTAGGCGACGCGGCCAACCGCCAGCAGATACGCGATCTGGTCGGCTCGCTGCGACCGGGCGGCGGCACCAACATCTACCAGGGCGTGCTGGCGGCGGATCAGGTGCTGCGCGGCGACCCGTCCGAGTTGAAGCACATCATTCTGCTGACCGACGGCGGCGCAGACCCCACCGGCATCGTGGATGCGGTTGGGCGCATGAACCAGAGCTACGGCGTCACCCTGTCGGTCGTGGCAATAGGGCAGGACTATGCTCCCTGGCTTGTAGATGTGGCCGCCGCCGGCGGCGGGCTGTTCCACCTGGCCTACGATGTGGCCTCTATTCCTGCCATCTTCACGACAGAAACGTTGCTGGCCACCCGCTCCTACATCTCGGAGGAGCCGTTCATCCCGGCGATGGTGGTGCGACACCCTATTACCAGCACCCTGACCGGCATGCCCGAACTGCGCGGCTATGTCGCCACGACCGCGAAAGACACGGCGACGGTCATTCTGCGCGGCCCGCAGGACGATCCGATCCTGGCTGTGTGGCAGTACGGGCTGGGGCGCGCGCTGGCTTTTACATCCGATGCCAGCTCGCGCTGGGCGGCGGATTGGGTGTCCTGGGACGGCTACGCTGACTTCTGGAACCAGGCGGTGCGCTGGACGATCACCGAGGGCGGCACGGGCACTGTGGAGGCGCGTGTTGCCGAGCGCGGCGAAGAGGCCGTCCTGACGGTTGATGCGCGCGACAGCCGGGGCGGTTTCCTGAATGGCCTGACGATGCAGGCAGCAGTTGTGAGCAGCGACCTGCAGACAACCACGCTCACCCTCCAGCAGACGGCACCGGGCCGCTACGAGGCCACCCTTAGCCCGGCGCGCGAGGGCGCTTACTTCATCACAGTGGCGGGGGGCACCACGCCTGGCACGAACTCCTTGACCTCGCAGTCGGTCATGCAAACGACGGGCTGGGTGCTCGGCTATTCGGCGGAGTACGCGCTCAGCGGAGGGGCGCAGGATCAGTCGCCCGCTGATTTCCTGCGCGATCTGGCGCAGATGACAGGGGGAGGATCGCTGAAGGACAATCCGGCGGGTGCGTTTGCTCACAACCTGGATCAGGAGCGAGCCGCGCAGCCAGTCTGGTCGTATCTGGTGCTGGCGGCGTTGCTTCTCCTGCCGCTGGACGTGGCTGTGCGGCGATTGGTCATCACGCGGACTGACCTGGCGCGCGCGCGCGAGCGGCTGAGTCTGCGGCGCGCTCAGCCCGATCTCGGCGCGGCAGGCGAACGCTTCGAGCGTTTGCTCGGCGCGAAGGACCGCGCGAGCAGCGCGCGCGCAGAGTCACCGCCCCCTGAATCCGCTGTGATGCCCGGCTCTGCGCCGCCGCCCGAACCCATCGCGCCGCCGCCCCCGCCAGCGCGCCCGCCGTCTGCAGAGATACCTGCTGCGTCGCGCCCGGCGCACGGCCCCCGTCCGATCCCCAAGCCTCCCGCCGAGCGCGCCCGCCAGGAGGAGACACTCGCCTCGCGCCTGCTGGAACGGCGGCGCACGCACCGCAAAGAAGACGACAGGTAGCCTATGAGACGCTGCTTTGACACATGGCCCGGCCTGGCCAGGGGGCTTGGTGTTTGCCTGGCTGCGGCTGGGGCGCTGCTGGGCTGCAACATGGCCCGCCTGGACGACTCGCCTGGAGACGATCCCCCCGCGTCAAGCGCGCCGTCGAGCGGCTGGACGGCCATCGCGCCGGGGATCGAGCGGCGCGAGATGGCGCTGCCGGTCGCCTCGGCATCGGCGCAGGGAGCGGCGCTGCTCGTGCGCATAGACCCGGCGGTGGCGAGGTTCGCCGTGCAGTACAGCCCCGGCGCGGCGCGCACGCTCGATGAGTGGCAGCAGGCCTTGCCGGAGGCGCAAGTGATCGCCAACGGCGCGTTCTTCGACGAGGCGGATCGCGCCCTGGGCCTGATCGTCAGCGATGGGCAGGCTTACGGACAATCGTTCGTTGGCTTTGGCGGGATGCTGCAAGTGGACGCTTCCGGCGCGCGCGTGCGCTCGCTGGTGAGCAGTCCCTATCAGGGCGAATCGCTGTGGCAGGCGGTGCAGGCGTTTCCCATGCTGATCGAGCATGGCGGCGTGCCTGCGCTGCAAGACGACGGTTTCGACCAACGCTCGCGGCGCACGTGGATCGCCCAGGATCGCGCCGGGCGCATTATCCTCGGCGTGACGCATACCCTGATCGCGCTGGCGGACTTGCAGGCGTGGCTGCTCGCCTCCGATCTCGACCTGGAGGTGGCGTTTGCCCTGGACGGGGGGCGTTCCGCCGGCATGGTCATCCAGACGCCTTCTCATCAGGAGAGCATCCCGGCCTTCGACCGCCTGCCATCGGTCGTGGTCGTGTATGCCCCGTGAATTCTGCGGTATGATAAGCGGGTTGGCTCGGCGCGGGCGCGCGAACGGGTTGTTGGGCTGCCGCTAGAACGCCCCTATCCCCCGGCCCCTTCCCCCAGCAAAGCCGGGGGAAGGGGAGAGCCGCCTGGCGGATCGTCCCCCCTCTAGCTGTGCTGGAGGGGGGATCGAGGGGGGAGGCTTCAGCGAGTATTCCTGAACTTCCCCTGGCAACAGGTTGTTCGTGACCCCACTCGGCCCTGGACAGCGCAACAGATCAGACAGATAGCCTTGATGAGCGAAACAACCCCGCCGATCCCCACCTACATCCTCACACCCGCCGGCCTGACGCCCACGCCCTATCAGGTGCGCTCGCTAACCGAGGCGGTCAGGTACGAACCGCGCGGCGTCTACACCGTCGCCCGGACATTTCACGGCGATCACGCCCTGCTGCTGGACGCGCATCTCGACCGGCTGGAACAGTCGGCGCACCTGGTCAATATCCCCTTGCGGCTGGATCGCGGGCGTCTGCGGGCGGCGCTGCGCGAGTTGCTGCACCAGGCGGACTATGCCGACGCCAAGTTCCGCATCACCGTCTCCTATGAGCACCCGGACTGGTTGTACTTCGCGCTGGAGCCGTTCCGCCCCGTGCCAGAGGAGATCATGCGGCGGGGCGCGCACGTGATCACCACGCCGCTGGTGCGCCAGAACCCGGTGGTCAAGACGACCGATTGGATGGTCGTGCGCCAGCCAGCCTGGGACAGCCTGCCGCCAGGCGTGTACGAGGCGATCCTGGTGGAGCAGGACGGGCGGCTGCTGGAAGGGTTCTCCAGCAATTTCTACGGCGTGCTCGATGGCACCCTGCGCACAGCACTCGATGGCGTGCTGGCGGGCATCACCCGCAAGGCGATCCTGGCCATCGCGCCGGAGGTGCTGCCGGTCGAGCCAGTGGGAGTGCATCTCTCGGAGCTGCCGCGCCTGGCGGAAGCCATGCTAACCAGCAGCGGGCGCGGGGTGGTGCCCATCACGCGCCTTGACGGTCAGCCGGTCGGCGACGGGCAGGTAGGGCCGGTCGTCAGCGCTCTACGCGCGCGCTACGACGCATGGACGGAGGCGCACATCGAGCCGATCTAGAGCCTGTTATGCACTCCAAACCCGATTTCTCGGCTCCTTGCTCCCCCGGCGGTCTAGGGTAGCTCCTGGCTTTACCTCACCCCTGTCTCGGCGCTGGTGCGCCTCGACACCCCCTCTCCATACATGGAGAGGGGGAAAGGCCGAGTGCAGCGAGGCCAGGGGGTGAGGTCAACAGAGCGCCCCTCTGCCTTGTCGAGGGTGCCAAGTTCATAACACGCTCTAGAGCGCGTTATAAGCTCCGCGCGTTCGGCATAGCGGGCAGTGCGCTGACTCCACTCTGTGGTCCCTCCCCGCCAGCGGGGAAAGGGGCCAGCGGATAGGGGTGTCATTCCGGCGCGGCGGGGGTGCTCTCAACGCCCGGTCTCAGAGCGTGCAAGGCGCGCTCCTCCTGGCGCACGATGACCGACCCGGCGATCTGGCGGCGCAGCGTCTCCAGGCGCGGGTAGCCGTCGGCGAACTCGGCGGCCCATTCCTGGGCGAAAGCGCCGTGCCGGATGGCGTCCAGGACGGACTCCATCTGGCGATGGTGCTTGACCTCGCGGAAGCGTTCGAGGCGCGAGAGCATCCCGTACTCGGCGGTGCGCGAATGCTGTTTGAGCGTGGGCAGGACGCCTTGCTCGCCCCAACGGCTGAGGAGATCACCAAGCTCGCCGGACAGGTACAGGCTCATGCTCACCGCTTCGGGAGGAAAGCCCTCGCGGTTGAGCACCTCGACCGCCGTTTGCAGAATGGCGAACACTGCTGGCAGGATCGCCTGGTGGGTGAAGAGGTCTAGCTCGGCTTCCTGCTGAAAGGTCAGCTCGACCGCGCCCTGGCGCAGCGCGCCGAGGGCTTTGGCCAGGGCCAGGACGCGCGGCCAGGCTTCGCCCGAAGCATCCTGTGCCACACCCACGATGCTGGGGAAACCCGGCCCGTCCACGTAGCTTTCGCGTACCCGGCTGCCCAACGCTTGCGGGGCGACAAGCACGACATCCACAAAGGGGGGCGGCTCGATGAAGCCGAAGGCGATGTTGTAGCCGGAAGCAAAGGCCAGCGTGTCGCCCACGCGCAGGTTGAGCGCGATGTCCTGCAGATAGACCTGGGGCGCGATCTCGTCGGGCAGGGTGAGGAACAGCAAGTCGGCGCGCGCAGTGGCGTCGGTCAGGGAAGTCACCTCGAACCCTTCGTGATAGGCGCGCTCGGCATATTCGTCGTCGCGGTTGCCGATGAGCACAGAGAAAGCGCTGTCGCGCAGGTTGAGCGCGAACGCCCGGCCCATATGACCGTAGCCGAGCACGGCCAGAGTGCGCGGCATCAGTAACGCGAGATCGGCGTCTGGCTCGCGGTAGATCATGGTCATCGAGGAGTCCTCCGCAGAATGGTGCCTGTCCCGGTAGCATCCGACAGCACAGCGCAGCGAGCATTCTACTGCGAAGGGCGGGCGCGTGTCGAGTGGTCTGGTTATTGGTTTCTGGCTATGAGTGAGGGCGGCTCTGTTCTGCGAGCGGCTCACCGGCGACCAACCACCAATAACCAAGAGCCAATGGCCGATCTCCACAGACGCAACACGCGGGCGGCGTTTGCGTATATGATGGTAGTAGGGGAGCCAGGTGCTCGATCAGGTAGGGGACAACTTGTGAGCCAAGACAGCGATTCCCTATGGGTGCAGCGAACGCTTGCCGGCGATCCGCAAGCCTTTGGGGAACTTGTCCAGCGTTACGAGCGCGATGTGTTCAACCTGGCCTATCGCATGTTGAGCGAGCGAGGCGAAGCTGAGGATGCGGCACAGGAAGCATTCATGCGCGCCTACTCTAATCTCGACCGCTACGATATGGAGCGGCCTTTTAAGACCTGGCTGCTCTCGATTACCTCGAACCATTGCATTGACCGGCTGCGCCGGCGGCGACTGATCTGGCTGTCGCTGGAAGAGCCGTTGCCCCCGCACCCGGCGTTGACCAGCGACATTCCCGGCCCGGAAGAAGAGGCGCTGACCCATGAGCGCAATGTGTTCGTGCAGGAGATGCTGGCCGGCCTCAGCCCGGACTACCGGCTGGCAGTGGTACTTCGCTATTGGTATGACATGTCCTACGCTGAGATTGCCGAGATGCTCGACACTACCGAAAGCGCCATCAAAAGCCGCCTGTTCCGCGCACGGCAGGCGTTGGCTGACTCCCTGGATGCGCAGCCGGCTTCCGCGCGCGAGCGCGTGATGGAGGATTCCTGATGCCCCACGATGACCTGACACTCCAACAGCAGATGCAGCGGGCGCTCGATGGCGAGCTGACTGGCGAAGAACTGGCCCTGTTGCAGTCGCGCCTCGACGAGAGCGATCAGCGCGCGGCGGGCTGGGAACGGCTGCGCCAGACGGACGAACTGCTGCGCAAGACGCCCCTTGCCGCGCCGTCGTGCGGGTTCGCCGACCGGGTGATGGCGGCGATCCTGGCGATGGGCGTGCCGGAGTTCGCCCGCCGCCATACGAGCGTGGGTCTGGCCCTGGGGCTGGTCGCAGCGGCCCTGCTGACCGTGCCCGTGCTGTGGGCGATGCTGTTTGTCATCGTCAGCGTGCTGACCGATCCGGGCGCGCTGCGCGCGGTGTTGGAGACGATCCTGAGGACGGCGGGCGCTGTGGCCGGTCTGCTGGTGGACCTGGCGGATCGGGTCCGGGCATTCGCCGGCGAGACGGCGCTGCTTGGCGCGGTATTTGCAGGCGTGGCCGCTGTGACCATCGTCTGGCTGGGGCTGATCTGGCGGCTGATGGGCGGGAAGAGCACCCTTCCCCGTCGCTCCAAGCTGTAGTTGTAGTGGCACGGCCCGTGCACAGAAGCGAGGACTCGATGTCCCCCGAACTTCCCTTGACTCGCAGACTGGCGCTTCCGGCGCTGTTGGTTCTGTTGGCGCTCGTGGTGACGGGGTGCCAGAGCGCTTCAGACAGCTTCGACGGGTTCCAGATCGCCTCGTCGTACACATTGCAGTCGGGCGAGCAGCGCGCCGGCGACCAGGTGATTCTCGCGGAGACAATTGCCCTGGAGACGGGCAGCGTCGTGGAGGGCGACCTCACGCTGTTGGGTGGAAAGGTCACGCTCAACGGGGAGGTGCGCGGCGAAGCAGTCGCCGTCGCCGACCGCTTGACCATTGGCGAGGGGGCGCACATCACCGGCGACCTGACGATCTGCGCTAAGAACCTGGAACGCAGCGACGTGGCGCGCATTGACGGCCAGGTGCGTGAGGAGTGCAACCAGAGCGGGCGCACCAGCGTCAGCAATGCGATCAACTCCGGCTGGGAAAGCTGGCGAAGCAGCGCCCTGTTTCGCACGGGCGCGGTGATCACCGGTTCGCTGTTCTTCGGGGCGCTGTCCGCGCTGCTGACGGCCATTCTGCCGCGCCCGCTGGTGCGCATGTCCGAGTCGATCTACCGCGCGCCGGTCGTCGCCGGGGGTGTGGGGTTGCTGACCATACTCGCCGCGATCGGGCTGACCATTGTCTATGGCGTGTCGCTGTTGCTGATCCTGCCGTTGGTGCTGCTGCCTGTCGTGATCCTCGCCTGGCTGGCGATTGGCGGGCTGTCAGTGCTGGGGTGGGTGGCGCTGGCGGGGCCGTGCGGCGTTGCTTTGCTGCGGCGCGTTGGGCTGCCAGGCCAGCCGCGCATGGTTGCGGCAGCAGTAGGAGGCGTCGCGCTGTCGCTGCTGTTGCGCGTATGGAGCCTCTTCTGGTTCACAGCCTGGATCGGGCTGCTGGCGACGGCTCTCCTGGGCGCGATAGGGCTAGGCGCGGTGCTGCTCACGCGCGCCGGCACGCGGCCCTATCCGCGCCGCGATGCCGCGTCTGCTCGCTAAGCTGGCAGCCTCACTCTCGCTCGTAGATCTGAACCATGCTCACCAGAACAACGCGCGTGAACAGGTTGACCTGGTGCAGCGTTGCGCCCCAGATCGCCTGAGACCGGGCGGTGTTCGTCTCCGCAAGCTGCACCACTGAGTCCACCAGAAAGTCCACGAAGTAGAAATAGCCCTCCAGCGCCTGCGAGAGCGATAGGCCCTGACTCTTGAGCAGCTGCCCGTAGGTCAGGCCGATGTCGTGGGCGGTCTCGCGTCCGCTGCTGGCGGCGGGGTTCGCCAGATAACCGATCAGGGCGTCCATCAGGCGTAGTCCCTGGCGGCGCATGATCTCGCGCGCGTCGGGACTCAGTTGCCCGAACCAGCCCTGGCGGGCGAGCGCCTCGCGGTCGCTCATTTCCATCCGCGCGCGGCCCAGGGCGCTCTGGACGAGCACCTGCGCTTCCACTGGCTGGGTGATGCGGTTGGACGCCAACCACTGTTCCAGGTCTGCCCGGCGGAAGCGGCGGTGACCGCCCGGCGTGCGCCGGTAGGGTAACTCGCCCTGTTCGGCCCAGTTGCGGATGGTCGCCGGGTGCACGCCGATGATCTGCGCGGCCTCGCCCAGGCTGACCCATTCCGAGGGTTGGCTGTGTTCCGGGGTTTCGTGTGCCTGTGTCATGCTCTTCTCTGCCAGTACGGGTGTCTTGGACGGTATGATTCTATAGCATATCCACCGGGTCCATATCAACGATCCAGTCTTCGGGGATGTCTATCCCTTCCAGCACGCCTAGCGGGTTGGCGCTGCGCACAACCAGGTGCCAGCGATAGAGGTTATTGCGCCGCGCGAAGAAGCACGGCGTGGGGCCGATGATCTCGGTCGCGGTGAACTGCCCGGCGGCGATGCGCCGCTCGATGATCAGGCGAGCGCGCTGCGCCTCGGCTTCGGCGCGGTCGGCGGTCGGATACTGGAAGATGAGGCGTGCCAGCCGCCGAAACGGGGGGAACCGCTGGTCGCGGCGGTGAGCGATCTCCTGGCGGTAGAAGGTCAGATAATCGTGATGGGCGGCGGCGCGCACGGCGTAATGCTCCGGCACGTAGCTCTGCAGCACGACTCGCCCACCCAGTGCGCCGCGCCCGGCTCGCCCGGCCACCTGCGTCAGAAGTTGGAAAGTGCGCTCGCCGGAACGATAGTCGGGCAGGCCGAGCGCAGTGTCGGCGGAGACAATGCCTACCAGGGTCACCTGCGGCAAGTCCAGCCCCTTGGCGACCATCTGCGTGCCGATCAGGATGTCGGCATGATGCGCGGCAAAAGCGCGCAGTATCTTATCGTGCCCGTCCGCAGCGGTTACTGTGTCGGCGTCCCAGCGGATAACCCGCGCCTGGGGGAACTCCTCGCGCACTGCCGCCTCGATCAGCTCCGTGCCCTGGCCGAAGTGTCGGATGCGCTTGCTCTTGCACGCCGGGCAGATGGTGATGTGGTCGGTCGTGTAGCCGCAGTAGTGGCAGATGAGGGCTTCGCGCGGGCCGTGATAGGTCAGCGGCGTGCTGCAGCGCGGGCACATGGCAATGTAGCCGCAGTCGCGGCACATGACGAAGGTGGCCGTGCCGCGCCGGTTGAGGAAGAGGATGGTCTGCTCGGCCCGCGCCAGCACTTCGCTGATCGCAGAATGGAGCAGCCGGCTGAAGATGCTGCGGTTGCCGGCGCGCAACTCCTGGCGCATGTCCACGACCTGCACGGCGGGCAGGTCAGCGTAGACGGCATCGGCGGCGTCGGTGGGGTGGTAGCGCGCCTGCGGTGCATTCAGCCGGCGGGTTAGCTCGGCGATGCGCTCGCGGTGAGCGATCACCCGGTCGGGTAGCGATAGAAGCTGGTAGTCGCCGCGCTCGGCGCGGAAAAATGTGCCCACGTCCGGCGTGGCGCTGCCCAGCAGCACCGTGCCCCGCGTGATGCGCATGAGGGCGATGGCCGTCTCGCGCGCGTGGTAGTAGGGGGGGGCAATGGGCGGCGATTGCTTGTAGCTATCGTCGTGTTCCTCGTCCAGGATGACCAGTCCCACATCGGGCAGCGGCGTGAAGAGAGCCGAGCGCGCGCCGACCACCACGTGAACCAGACCGGCCCTTGCGCGCCGCCAGGTGTCGTAGCGCTCGCCGACTGACAGCCCGCTGTGCACCACGGCCACGCTGCCCGGAAAACGCGAGGCAAAGCGGCGCACCGTCTGCGCTGTCAGGGCGATCTCCGGCACCAGCACAATCGCCTGGCGGCCCTGAGCCAGCGCCCGCTCGACGGCACGCAGGTAGATTTCCGTCTTGCCGGAGCCGGTCACACCGTGCAGCACGAACACGCCAGAAGTCTCCGGCGTCGGCGAAACATCGCCCCAGTGGATGGTGTCCATGTAGCGCTGGACGGTCTCCCAGACGCGGCGCTGCTCGGCGGTGAGCGGCGGGGCGACGGTCGGCAGGAACTCCTGCTCTCCCACCGGGTCGCGCCAGATTTCCGCCTCGCCCAGTGCGACCATGTCGTCATCGGCCAGGCGGCGCAGATGGGCGAGCGTCGTGCCCGTCGCTCGTGTGACTTCGCGCAGGGCGACCGCGCCCCCGGCCTGGGCCAGGTACTCCAGCGCAGCCAGATACGGCGCGCCGCCGCGAAGCTCGATGATGCGCGCCATCACCGCCTGCGGCGGGTGGACGAGTTCGACGGTTGCCGGCTCTGTCCAGCGACGGACCGTCCCAGCTTTCTCCAGCACACTCACTGCACGGGTATTCAGCGCGCTCAGGGGAAGGGGGCCGCTGGCTTCAAGAAGCTGCTGCAAGACCTGGCGCTGCGCACGGGCGCGGGCGTAGTCTCCCGCTTCCAGGTGCGCGGCGATCTCCGCCGGGGCGACGGTCAGCTCGACCCACGTCTGGCTGGCGGTCTGGCGCAGATCGCCTGCCTCGACCAGCGTGCGGATCGGCGCTTCCGTGCAGCCGACCGCCGCCATCACCGCGCTGACGCTCAGGCGTTGGTGGCGCGCGGTGAGCAGCACTTCGAGCACGTTGGCCCGCCGTGATTCGCGGCCCAGCCGGGGGGCGACGGTCTTGATCCGCTCCGGGGCGATGTTCAGTTGGACAGTGCGCACCGTCTGTGGGCGCACGTCGGGCGCTTCCAGGATCGGGTCCTGGCGGACGATGCCCCGCTTGACCAGCCCGGCCAGCGAACCTTGCCAGGAGACGCGGCGTAGCGCGTGGGCGATTTGCCGCCCGCGCAGCGGCCCGCGCCGATAGAGCAGGCTGACCAGGCGCATCTGCGTTTTGGAGAGGTCTGTGGCATCCTCCTCCACCAGCGTGTAGAGCAGATCGCCGCGCTTGGCGATGCCCGGCGGCAGCATCAGCCACAGGCACAACCCCAGCGGAGTGAATGTTTCCCGCGACAGCCAGCGGGCCAATTCAAGCTGGGCGGACGTGATCACTGGCAGGGGGTCCAGCCGCTCCAGGATCGGCTTGGTCTGGGGGATGGGCGCGTGCTCGTGCAGGGCGACGACGATGCCCGTCGTGTGGGCCGTGCCGAAGGAGACCTTGACCAGATGCCCTGGCGCGATCAAGCCGGACAGGGGTTCCGGGATGTGGTAATGAAAGGTGCCCTGGACGCGGCGGTTGACGGCGACTTCGGCGAACATCATCTGCCGGGCAGCTCAGGGCCAGGGCTGGCGGCCCGCCTGTAGAAAACAGCCGCGCCGTAGCCGACCACTTGCGCGTAGTCGTGGGTCACGTCGCCGGAGGTCGCGTAGCCGACGATCTGGGCGGTGTCCGCTCCCAGGGCGCGCGCCGCAATCATGACCGCTGCGATGGCCCCTCGTCCACAGGCGAAGCCGGAACCGTTCATCTCCGCCTGAATCACGCCCGCCGGGTCGTAGCGGGCGACGGCATCGAGCATCGCCCCGTCGAGCCTGTGGGCGATGTCCTGCGGGTAAAAATGGGACAGGTCGGAACTGGCGACGAGCAGCGCGCGGGTGCCAGCCAGCGTGGCGGCGAGCGCCTGGCCGAGCACCTGAGCCATCTCGTAGGATTGTTCCACCAGGGCGAGCGGGATCACACGGAACTCGCCGAGCGCACGCTGGAGAAACGGCAGCTCGATCTCCAACGAATGTTCGGGGTCGGTGCGCACCGCCTTGATCGGGACGCTCTGCCCCAGCGCCGCCAGGGCCGTCCGGTCAACCGGCACCTGGCCGAGCGGCGTTTCGTAGGCTTCATGGGCGGTGGTGACAACCGGCGCATCGTAGGGGTAGTGCGACGGGCCGACCAGGGCGACGACCTCTACGGCCAGGCCCCGCACCAGCTTGAAAGCGTGCCCAGCAACGGGGCCGGAGTAGCGGTGCCCGGCGTGCGGCGTCAGAACGCCGATCACGTCGCCGTCCAGGGTGGGCACATCGGCCTGTTCTATGTACTCGTCCACCGAGCGCGCCAGACGCAGCGGGTCGGCGGGGTACCAGCGCCCAGCAATCGGGGATGGGCGCACGTCCTGATAGAGGTGTGGCGCGTTCATGGCTGGCCCCTTTCGCTACCAGTGCGAACCGCCTTCTATGCACATTCTACTATTG
>JAGPFT010000503.1 GCA_018056405.1 Anaerolineae bacterium | reverse complement strand
GTTAAGGCGTCTGACGGAAGCGTCCAGGCGGAACGCCCTCCCCCTAGCCCCCTCCCCGGCAGAGCCAGGGAGGGGGAAAGTGTTACGCCAGCCGGTCAGGGTCCCCCTCTCTAGCTCGGTTGGAGAGGGGGATTGAGGGGGAGAGGCGGCTTAGCTTAATGCCTATG
Source organism: Anaerolineae bacterium (assembly GCA_018056405.1). Classification (GTDB taxonomy): domain Bacteria; phylum Chloroflexota; class Anaerolineae; order Aggregatilineales; family Aggregatilineaceae; genus UBA2029. The sequence goes on along the minus strand of JAGPFT010000503.1, from coordinate 2,807 downwards.
GTTTCAAAACCCTCCCCTACACGCCGCTTGTTTCCACCGCCAGGGGCAGGGTGAAGGTGAACGTGCTGCCCCGGCCCTCTTCACTTTCGGCCCAGACCTGCCCGTTGTGGGCGTGGACGATCTGCTGGACGTTGTAGAGGCCCAGGCCGCTGCCGTCGAAGCGGCCCCGGTGGGCGCGGAAGAAGCGCTCGAACAGGAAGGGCATCTGATCGGCGGGGATGCCAATACCCTCGTCGCTGACGGACACGACCGCGCAGTGGCGCGCCGCGTCGCGCATCACGCGCACGACAATAGTGCCGCCCTGCGGCGAGAACTTGACGGCGTTGCCGATCAGGTTGTCCAGGGCGCGCGTCAGGCGGTTGTAGTCGCCCTCGACCAGGGTCGGCTCGGCGGCGATGTCCGCGCGAAAGGTCAGGTGCGGGCAGTCGCGATGCACGACCTGGACCGAGGCGACGGCCTGAGCGCATAGCTCGCTTATGTTAACGGTGTCCAGTTCCAGCGTCTCGCGGCTGATCGGCCTGGCAGCCATGATGTCTTGCGTCATGCGTTCGATGGCCTTGCTGCGCCGGATGATCTGTTCCAACACTTCCTGCTGGTAGGGAGTCACCGGGCCGATGTCGCCGTCGCGCATCATCTCCGCATAGCCGTAGACGATCTGCAGGGGGCTGCGCAGGTCGTGGCTCACCTGATAGACCAGCTCCCTGCGCAGCGCGTCTTGGGCCTGCAGGAGGGTGTTGGCTCTGGCCAGTTCGTCGGCGCGCTCGCGCGCCTCGCGCAGCAGGCGTAGCGTCTCGATGATAGCCGCGATTTGTCCCCCTGCGATGGTCAACATGCGCTCGTGATCGGGGGTGAAGGCGTCTGGCTGGGCGCTGTCAATCCCCAGCGAGCCGATAGTTCGCCCGTGTACGGTGAGCGGCACCACCAGCAGCGAGCGAATCTCCGGCACAACCACGCGGAAGCGCGGGTCGGCCTGGACGTCGGGCACATAGATCACCCGTCCGGTCGCCACCACTTCGCCAGCCACGTACTCGCCGTATTTGAAGCGGACCGCTTGGATTTGTTCGGGCGTCAGGTTGGCCCCGGCCAGGGTGATTACCTCGTTGGTGGCCTCATCGAGCAGGGCGATGGACGCCGAGAAGCACTGGTACACGTCGCGGATAGTCGTCACGACGGTATTAAGCACGTCGTCGAGCTGCTCCATCTCACTCACACGGCGCGCCAGTTCGTGCAGACCGCTGACTTCGGACAGGCTGCGCTGCAAGGTGAGGGTATAGCGCGCGTTCTCGAAGGCGGTGGCCCCTTGTAGGCAGAGCAAGTCCAGAATGCGGCGCATGTCGGCGCGGAACACGCGCGGGTCGGCGAAGAAGAGCGCCAGCACCGCGAAGGTGGTGCCGCCGCGTGCGATAGGCACAACCGCCGCCGCGCGTCCGGCGCAGCCCGTGCCTGCTGCGGCGCGCAGGGCTGGCTCGCCGGCGATGTCTTCCACGAAGAGCGGCTCGGAAGCGCTCTGCGCGAGCGCGGCCAGGGCGGTGACACGCTGCGCGTCCTGAAGGGGGGCGGCTTTGCCCCGGCGCGGGCAGTGCCACGCGGCGGCTTCCCACGGCTGCCCAGGGCTGAGCAGCAGGTAGGCGTCATCTGGCGCGAGTAACTCGGCGGCGGCGTCCGTCACCAGGCGGGCTACGGCCTGCGGGTCCTGCACGGCGGCCAGTTCCAGGCTCATCTTGTGCAGAGTTTCAAGGGCGTGCAGGCGCTCGGCGGTCTGGTCGTAAAGCTGGGCGTTGCGCACGGCTACGGCGATGGTCCCGGCGATGGTCTCCAGCAGCTCAATGTCGTTCTGGGTGTAGCTGTTCGGCTCGTAGCTTTGCACGCTGATCACGCCGACGATCTCATCCTGCACCAGCAGCGGCATCATCAGCACACTGCGCGGCATCTCGTCCTGGATGATAATCTCCGGTGGAAGAGGCTCGTTCTCGGTATCGTGGAGGATCAGCGGGCGGCGCGTGCGCAGCACCAGGCCGGTGATCCCTTCGTCCGCGCCCTGAAACTCGTCTGGGCGGTGCTGGCCGAAGTCGTAGGAGCCGACGATGTGCACCACCTGGGTCTCAGTGTCCAGCAGGCCAATGAAGAAGGTGGAGGCGTCCATCAGGCGGGCGACGTTCTGGTAGATCATTTCCAGCACGCTGGTCAGGTCAAGCTGGCTGATGGCCAGGCTGATCTCGTTGAGCACGCGCAGCCGCTCGTCCTGGTACTGGCGCGTGTTATCCAGCGCGGCGTCGTCCTGATCGTCTGCCATCGGGGTTCCCCTCACCCTACACGCCTGGCCCTGGCGTCGCTACCAGGGCGTATTATGACTTTTTCAACCCCTATCCCCCGGGGTGCATGCAAAACCTGTCAGGCAATGTGGTCGTGCTTCTTAGCCTCACCCCCGCTCGGCGCTGACGCACCTCGCCGCCCCCTCTCCACGTCGTGGAGGGGGCAAGCCAAGCGCAGCAAGGCTGGGGATGAGGCTACTGCCAGCCTCGCACGTGGCGCTGACAACCTTTGCACACCCCTATCCCCCGGCCCCTTTCTCCACTGGCGGGGAAGGGGGAACACTCTGCCCCCTGCTGGCGGGGAGGGACCCTGGGGTGGGGTCATACGCTGCCCACTACGCCTCGCGTGCCAAGTTCGTCACGCGCCACTAGCGCCGCCGCCGCCCTACCGACCGCCTCACCTCGCTCTGGGCCACCGTCTGGCGGCTGCGTTGGATGATGGGATAGCAGCAGTATTTGAACTTCTTGCCGCTGCCACACGGACACTCATCGTTG
>JAGPFT010000502.1 GCA_018056405.1 Anaerolineae bacterium | reverse complement strand
GACCTCACCCCCTGGCCTCGCTGCGCTCGGCTTGCCCCCCTCTCCGCAGCGGAGAGGGAGGCAGCGAGGCCCGCGTCAGGGGGCCGAGCAGAGGTGAGGTAAAACAGGGCACGGCAGCCCACACTGACGGACTTTGCACACACCCACGCAATGCTATAATCCCCCGTATCATCTCGCACCGAAAGGAAGCCACAATGGGGGCCAAAGATCAGGGCGCGGACGCCACCGCCGGGCGCTGGCTGGTGATTCCCCGCACGCTCTGCTTTGTCACGCACGGGGACGATGTGCTGCTGCTCAAGCGCGCCAGCCACAAGCGCGTCTACCCCGGCCTGTACAACGGCGTCGGCGGCCACCTGGAGCGCGACGAAGACCCGCTCACCGGTGCAGTGCGCGAGATTCAGGAGGAGACAGGGCTGGAACTGGCCAGCGTGCGCTTCTGCGGCGCGATTCATGTGGACGCGGGGGCCAGCAATGGCATCCTCGTCTTCGTCTTCCATGCCCAGGCCGCCTCGCGCGACCTGATCAGCACCGACGAGGGAACGCTCGAATGGGTGCCACGCGACCAGCTTGACGACCTGCCGCTGGTCGAAGACCTGCTCCTGCTGCTCGACCGGATTCTTGACGGCGAACCGGGCGCGCCCCCTTTCTTCGCCCATACCAGCTACACGCCCGACGACCAGTTGATCATGCTCTTCGCCAGCCCTTCGCTGGGCGGGCAAGCCTGAGCGCCACTGGCAGGGCTAACCAGGGGTGTATGCAAAGGTTGTCAGTGATACGTGTGACGCTGGCAGTAGCCTCGGCGCGCCTCGCCGCCCCCTCTTCACGACGTGGAGAGGGGGCAAGCCGAGCGCAGCGAGGCTGGGGGTGAGGCTTGCGCTCTCTGCGTCTCTGCAGTTCAAGAGTTTTCGCCGCCAACGCGAAATCCCCCCGGCGCAGGCCAATGGCGCGCTGCGGGGAACTGTACTAAGATGGTACCATGCAATGTCACCACGTGAAGGAGGCATGACTATGCAGCATGTGCGGCAGTTCATGATCGCCCTGGTGGCGCTGGCCGTGCTCCTGACGACGCCCATGCTGGTCGCAGCACAGGGCGGTCAGACGACGCATACGGTGCAGGCTGGTGAGAACCTGACCCGTATTGCCCTGAAGTACGGGACGACCGTCCAGGCCATTGTCCAGGCCAACAACATCACCAATCCCAACCTGGTGTTCGTCGGTCAGGTGCTCATCATCCCCGGCGCGGGCATCAGCCCAACGCTCCAGCCCGCCGGCACCATCATCGCGCCGACTCCCCAGCCCACGACAGCCCCGGCCGGCGAGACGGTCCATGTGGTGCAGCCCGGCGAGAACCTGTTCAGGGTAGCGCTGAAATATGGCCTCTCGACTGCCTTTCTGGCGAGTTACAATGGCATCACCAACCCGAACCTGATCTACGTCGGGCAGAAGATTCGCATCCCCAGCGGCGCGGCAGCCCAGCCTGCTGTGCCAGCGCCGGCTACTGCGACGCCGTTTTCCACCACCGTCGGGGCGACCCCTGTGGCCACGACCATCCCCGCTGTCCCTGTGATTCCGGCGGCAACGCAGACGCCCGCCATGCCGCAGAACACGGCGACCAACGTGGGCTTCGCCTATGGGGTTCAGCTTCACCTGCCCAACCAGAACATCCCCCAGGTCATCCAGGCGGCCAGCGCGCTGGATGTTGCCTGGGTAAAGCAGCACATCGAATGGGCGATCTATGAGGCGAACGCGGGCAACATCAACTGGGCACCGCTCGATGAGATGGTGAATGCGATGGATGCGGCAGGCTTCAACATCCTGTTGTCGGTTGGCTCCGCGCCGGGCTGGGCGCGCGACTCCGACCAGGAGAAGGGGCCGCCGACTGACTACCAGACCTACGCCAATTTCATCGGCCAGCTTGCCCAACGTTACAAGGGCAAAGTGGACGCCTACGAAATCTGGAACGAGCAAAACCTGCGCCGTGAATGGAACACGCCGCGTGGCATCAGCGCCGCCAGCTATGTCGAACTGCTGCGCCTGGCCTATACCGCCATCAAGAATGCCGACTCCAGCGCGCTTGTCGTCACTGGCGGGCTGGCCCCGACCGGCTTCAACGATGGGGTGAACGCCATTGACGACCGCGTGTACTTGCGCCAGATGTACGCTGCCGGCGTCGCCGAATGGTCAGACGCCATCGGCGCGCACCCCAACGGCTGGGCCAACCCGCCGGATAGCACGTGCTGCCGCAACAATCGCCCGGCGGTGCCCGCCTGGGATGATCATCCGAGCTTCTTCTTCAAGCAAACGCTCGCCGATTACCGCCAGATCATGGTCGAGAACGGCGACAGCGGCACCTTTATCTGGCCGACCGAGTTTGGCTGGGGATCGAATGACGGCCTGAACGTCGAGCCGCCGCCCGAATATGCCTTCGTCGCCTTCACCAGCCTGGACGAGCAGGCTTCCTACATCCTGCGCGGCTTCCAGCTTGGCAAAGAGCTAGGCTACGTCGGCCCCATGTTCCTCTGGAACCTCAACTTCTGCCCGGTCGTCGGCGTGACCGGCGAGCAATGCCTGTGGAGCCTGCTCGACCCGGCCGGCAACCCGCGCCCGGCCTACCTGACGCTGCGCGACCTGGACAAGTAGTCCGGCGCGCCCCCCGCACACGCAACAGCCCGCCCGGCGGAATTCTTCCGGGCGGGCGAGTTTCTTTCAATCGCGTTCAACTCACCCAGATACCTTGAGACCCTGAGCGAACGGTCGGGCCGCGCGTACCTAGAGCGTGTTATGCGCTTTTCAACCCCTATCCCCCGGCCCCTTTCCCCACTCGCGATACTGTTGGCGAAATGCCTCCATAGGGGCGTATGGCCATACGCCCCTACGGACCTCACCCCCGCTCGGCCCGCTGACGCGGGCCTCGCTGCCCCCTCTCCAACGTGGAGAGGGGGCAAGCCGAGCGCAGCGAGGCCGGGGGTGAGGTCA
>JAGPFT010000501.1 GCA_018056405.1 Anaerolineae bacterium | reverse complement strand
AGGGGGAAAGCGCCACGTGCGGCGAGCCAAGTCCCCCTCAGCTAGCTCGGCTGGAGAGGGGGATGGAGGGGGTGAGGTAAACCAGGGCGGGCAGAGCGCCGCCCCTACGAGATGCCGGGTGTGAAGGGGGGAGACTCGTGATATGGAAGCGCGCCGCGCCGACCCCATCCGCCTGATCGCGCTGCGCCTGCGCCAGGACGAATTGCGCCATGTCGTGCAGCGGCCCGGTGTCAACGAGGCGCTGCGCGTGACCATCCAGTACCACGACGGGCGGCATCCCAACCAGGTGGCGACGCTGATACGCGGGCATGGGGCCGAGTGCACGCTGCTCGTAGTCTACGACAGGCCGGGCCGCGACGTGCGCTTCGCCTACCCGGTGTCGCTGCAACGCTATATGACGCTGCTGAGCGCGCTGCGCCGCGCCGGTTTCGACACGCTCGACGACCAGCCGGACGTGCCCTATTTTGGCGTGGACTTGTGGCTGGTGGAGCGCGCGTCGGGCAGCTTCTACCATGATACGGTCCTCCAGCCGGAGAGCGCTACCGGTGCGCACGGGGAGATAGTGAGCGCTATCCGCGAGCAACTCAAAGAGGCGCTGCGCCCGGTGGTGGCTTGAGCCTCTCGCCCGCCTGCCTGCAATCGGTTACAATGCGGAGCCATCATGAACCCATATGAGAGCCTGGTGGCATGATCCGCGCCCTGTCGCGCAGCCCGCGCACGCTGTTCGCCCTGGTCCTGATCGCGTATGCGGTCTATGCCGGGGCGTTCATCTTCAAGACGAGCGCCGTCGTCGAGCAGAGCAGTTACGTTCCCCAAACAAGGCGCTACTTCGTGCTCTTCGACGACATGATGATCTCCATGCGCTACGCCCGCAACCTGGCCGAGGGCCAGGGATTGGTCTGGAACCCCGGCGGGCCGCGCGTCGAAGGCTTCACCAATCCCCTGTGGGTGGGCTACATGGCGATCTTCCACGTGTTGGGCGTGGACGAGACCCTGACCAGTCTGTGCATCCAGATCAGCGGCGCGGTCTTCATGCTGCTGACGCTGCTGGCCGTCTGGCGGCTGGCCGACCTGCTGACCGGCGATCCCTGGGTCGGGCTGGGCGCGGCGATCTTCACCGCCTTCTATCTGCCGCTGAACACGTGGAGTCTGCAAGGGACGGAGGTCAGCGTCTTGGCGCTGATCGTCAGCGTGGCCGCGTGGTGGACGCTGCGCGCTCTGCGCGCCGGGCGCTTCAGCGCCGGGCCGTACCTGCTGCTTGGCTTCGCCACGTGGATTCGCCTGGACATGGCCGTGTCGTTCGGGGCGCTAGCGCTGTTCCTGGCCCTGCAAGATCGCCCGCACCGCGCCCGTCACCTGCTGCTCGCCCCGCTGATCCTGGCCGTGTTCGTCGCCCCGCAATTCCTGCTGCGCCACTGGTACTACGGCGAATGGCTGCCCAACACCTACATCCTGAAGATGGAGGGCTACCCGCTCGTCAAGCGCATCACGCACGGCTACGAGATCGCCACGCGCTTCCTGGTGCACCTGGGAGCGTTGCCGCTGGGCCTCTTCGTCTTCCGGCGCGATCGGGCTGCGCGCCTGCTGGCCTGGCTCTTCATCGCGCAGATGCTCTACAACATCTACGTCGGCGGGGACGCCTGGGAGCACTACGGCGGGGCGAACCGCTACCTGAGCGTAGCCATGCCGCTGTGGTTCGTGCTGCTGTGGGCGCTGCTGTGCCACGTCTATCGCTGGCTCGTAACCAGCGCCCGCACACTGGCCATCCATGAAGCCGGGCTGCGGCTGAGTCCGGCGGCAGCGCGGGCCGGGCTGATTGGCCTGGGTGCGTACCTGCTGCTGGCCTTCAACTACACCTACGGCACCGGCGCGCTCAAGGAATGGTTGCTGATCGAGCCGTCGCTCTACGCCCACGAGAATGGCATGAAGGTCGAGCAGGCGTTGCTGCTGAATGCCCTGACCACGCCGGACGCCACCATCGCCCTGGCCGGAGCCGGGATCGTGCCCTATTTCGCCGGGCGCACCTTTATTGATCTGCTCGGCAAGAGCGATCCGGTCATCGCCCATCTGCCGATGGATCAAACGGTCATCCCGGAGTTCAAGCCGGGGCACATGAAGTGGGATTACGCCTATTCGATCGGGACGCTCCACCCGGACGTGGTGCTGGAGCTATGGGTGAAGCCGGAGGACGCCGGGCCATACCTGGAAGCGGACTACGTGCCGGTCTGGTTCCCGCCGAAGAACGCGAACGTGTGGATGCTGCGGGACTCGCCGCGCATCCTCTGGGAACGTATCTGGGGTGGCTGACGCTCAGGCCCGCCGCTGAAACAGCGCGGACGCTTCTTCTTCGGCCTCGTGGAGAATCTGGCTGATCTGGTTCACCGCGTCGCCGCCGTCGAGCAGCGCGTTGGCCAGGCGTTGCAGCGCGGGGAAAACGTCATTGTGCATTTCCAGGTAGAAGCTGTTCGCCCCGCGCCCGATCCAGCCGCCGTACTCCAGGGCGTCCACGCAGCGCCGCAGCCGCACAATCAGGCTGTCCACGCTGTAGCCTTCCTGCTGCATCTCTTGGGCGATGGCGGCCAGCTCGTCGTAGTCGGCGCGGATGCGGTCACTGGGCATGAGAGTCTCCCGTCGGGTGCAGGTCAGCAGGCGCGGGCGGCGCCATTCGCGGGTGCGTGCAAAACCTGTCAGGCAACATGGTCGCGCTCCTTAGCCTCGCCCCCTCTCCACGATGTGGAGAGGGGCAAGCCGAGCGCAGCGAGGCTGGGGGTGAGGCTACTGCCAGCGTCACACGTATCAGTGACAACCTTTGCACGCACCTCCATTCGCAGGCGAGTTGTAAGGGCGGCGACAGCGTGGTACAGTGAGCAGCGCGCAGCGAGTCACAAGTGTATTCTAGTATACACGAGAACGCCGCGCCGCGCTAGAGGTGAGCAGGGGTCACGAACAAGTTGTTGGGCGATTGCCAGAACGCCCC
>JAGPFT010000030.1 GCA_018056405.1 Anaerolineae bacterium | reverse complement strand
TGCTTGCGCCACCACGCACCGACGAGGCTCAACTGCATCCATGACCCACAAGACGATTCTCACCATCTTCGACGGCTGCCGCCCCGACGCTCTGGCCCAGGCCCACACCCCCAACGCTGACCGCCTATGGCAGGGTGGGGCCTACACCTGGCACGCCCAGTCGGTCGCGCCCAGCTACACGTTGCCGGCGCATATGTCCATGTTTCGTGGCGTCTCGCCGGCCAGGCACGGCGTGACCGACAATATCTTCCAGCAATCTGCCGTCGCCTTCCCCAGCTTCGTGGACATAGCTCATCACAATGGGCGGCAGACGGCCATGTTCTACAGTTGGGAGCAGCTCCGCGATCTCTCGGCACACGGCAGCCTGACCGTCAGCTACTGCCGCGATGGGGCCGTCACCGCCGAGGCCGACCAGATCGTGGCTGCCCAGGCCACCGATCTACTTGTGACCGAGCAGCCCGATCTGGTCGTCATCTACCTGGCCGAGTCCGACCTGGTGGGTCACGCTTCTGGCTGGATGTCCGCGCCGTACCTGGCGGCGGTTGAGCGCATGGACGCCGCGCTGGGGGGCGTGCTGGACGCGCTGGAGCGCGCCGGCCTGCGCGACGCCTACACCGTGCTGCTGCTGGCCGATCACGGCGGGCACGACTTCACGCATGGTACCGACTCGCCGGAAGACCTGACCATCCCCTGGATTCTCAACGGCCCGGCGGTCAAGGCGGGGTACGCCATCAGCGGGCCGGTGTGCATCTTCGACACGGCGGCGACCATCGCCCATCTGCTGGGGATTCCCTGTCCCCAGGTGTGGGAGGGCCACCCCGTCCGGGAAGCCCTGCGCGATGAATAGCCTTGCCCTGACTGCCTGGCGGCAGCGACTTGCGCCAGAATGGGCGCTGCACATCGTCGGGCTGGGCGTGGCCATCTCCTTGCTCGGCGACCTGACGCTCTATGTAGTGCTACCCACGCATACAAAGGAGGCCGGCATTGCCCTGGCCAACGTGGGGCTGATGCTCTCGGCCAACCGCCTGATCCGCATCGTCATCAACGGGCCGCTCGGCGTGCTCATTGAGCGCATCCCGCGCCGACGGATTGCAGTGCCGGCGCTCTTCTTCGGGGCGATCTCGTCGCTGCTCTACACTGTCCCCGGCTTCTGGCCGCTGCTGATCGGGCGCTTGTTGTGGGGCACGGCCTGGGCGGGCATCTGGCTGAGCGCCAGCACGATGGCCCTCGACCTGTCCACTTTCGCCAACCGGGGGCGCTTTGTGGGCCGCCTGCAAATGTGGTTCTTCCTGGGGTCGGGCGGGGCAGCGCTGGCCGGCGGCGCGCTGACCGACTGGCTCGGTTACAGCGCGGCTCTGCGCGTCTGCTCCGGCATCACCTTCAGTGCGGCGCTGCTGTGGCTGCTGCTGCTGCCGGAGACGCAGCCCGCGCACCCTGCGCCCTCGCCCACCGCCGTGCCCTCGCAGCCAGGGACGCCCATCCCGCCGCCGAATAAGCGCTTGCCGCTGGCAGTCGCCATCGCTTTGCTGGGCGTCAACTGGCTCATCTTCATCGGCATCCTGGGCGCGGTGCTGCCACTGCTGCTCGAAGAACGAGTCGGCGAGACGGTGCGCATAGCCGGGACGATCATTTACCTGTCCACATTCACCGGGGCGATGTCGGCAGGGAGTCAGGCGCTCGGCCTGCTCGCCTCGCCGCTGGCCGGCTGGCTCAGCGATCTGACCGGCAACCGCTGGCGGCTGGTCCTCTTCGCGCTGGCCCTGGGCGTGGCTTCGATGGCGCTGACGGCGGAGGGCAGAGGGATCGTCGTGGTGACGGCGATCATGCTCAGTTCCATCGCCACCAGCGTCCTGCAGACGCAGGTGATGACCCTCGTCGGCGATTACGCCGGAGAGAACAACCGGGGGCGCATCCTGGGGATCATCAACACCATCGGCGCTAGCGGCAGCGCCGCCGGGCCGCTGATCGCCTACGCGCTGCTGCCGCTAGTGGCTATCGGCGGGCTGTTCTGGCTGGCGACGGGCATCCTGCTGGCGGCGCTGCCCGCCGCGCTGTGGGTCGCCCGCCAGGAAGGGCGCACCAACCAGCCTCACCCCCGCGCGGCCCACTGACGTGGATCGCGCCGCCCCCTCTCCACGCTGTGGAGAGGGGGAAGAGCCGAGCGTAGCGAGGCCAGGGGGTGAGGTCCATGCTTCCACGTCAAACGGGTGGCTGACACCCTTTGCACGCATCCCCGTTTTTGCTGCTCCCCAGGTGCGTGCAAAACCTGTCAGGTAGAGGCGCTGCTCCACTGCGCCCTGGTTGACCTCACCCCCGCTTGGCGCTGGCGCGCCTCGCCTCCCCCTCTCCGTCAACGGAGAGGGGGAAGAGCCGAGCGCAGCGAGGCCAGGGGGTGAGGTCCATGCTTCCACGTCAAACGAGTGGCTGACACCCTTTGCACGCATCCCCGTTTTTGCTGCCCCCCAGGTGCGTGCAAAACCTGTCAGGTAGAGGCGCTGCTCCACTGCGCCCTGGTTGACCTCACCCCCGCTTGGCGCTGGCGCGCCTCGCCTCCCCCTCTCCGTCAACGGAGAGGGGGAAGAGCCGAGCGCAGCGAGGCCAGGGGGTGAGGTCCATGCTTCCACGTCAAACGGGTGGCTGACACCCTTTGCACGCCCCCCCCGTTTTTGCTGCCCCCCCCCAACGACGATAAACTAGGATAAAATAACATTGATGGTCCTACCTGTTTTCCCTGTCAGGAGAGCGACATGGCCAGGCAGAGCATTCCAGCGGAGGTCAAGAAGCAGGTGGAGGCGATTGTAGATCGCTTCAACCACGAGGTCATCCGAGACCCTGGTCGGTTCTTTGTGCTGCGCTACAGGGGCACCTACGTCTATCTGGATCGCAGGAAGTCGGGCCGGGCTTTCCAGCGGGGTCGCATCCAATACACCGGGGCGATGGATGGGTGGGACTTCGCCATCTTCAAGTACAGCACGGAAAGCTACGATCCCGACGAGTGGATGTTTCCCGGTTCTCAGTACCTCAACGGTACCGTTGAAGGTGCGCTGAAAGCCTGCGTCGAGGCCTATCCCTAACGGTGTGGCGTAATGTCTCCGTTGTCCCTGGAACACATACGGTCTCGTGCGACGGCGCAGAGTTTCGCGCGCGGCGAGAGCTACTACCACAAGGGCGCGATCTTCGACACCGTTCGGCGTGGCCATGATCTGGAGGGCCGCTGCGAAGGCTCGGACTATGCCCCCTATCACGTCCGCGTGACGCTGGATGAAAAGGGCGGCGTTAAAGAAGCGTCCTGCACCTGCCCCTACGACCGGGGCGGCGACTGCAAGCACATTGTCGCGCTGCTCCTGACCTATCTCCACGAACCGGAGTGCTTCGCGGAGCGCGCGCCAATCGAGGATACCCTGCTGGAACGCAGCAAAGAGCAACTGGTCACGTTGATTCGCCAGATGATCGCGCGCTACCCTGACTTGCAGGCGCTCATTGACCGGCCCGTGCCCGGCCAGCAACCGGGCGATCAGCCCGCCGATACTGAACCCTTCCGCCGCGAACTGCGCCAGGCCGTGCGCACCTTTGGGGAATGGGACGATCATACAGCAGAACAGACCATCTACTCGGTGGCTGATGCTGCCCGACGCTTCGAGGAAACCGACGATTGGCGCAGCGCATGTGCGATCTACCAGGCGATCCTCGAAGAATGCCTGTTCGCGGATCAATATCCGGTGGATGACGAGGGCGAGTACGTGACAGCCCTGGCCAGCGTGTTGGAGCGCCTGGCAAAATGCCTGGAACACGGCGAGATCGCCCAGGACGATGCCATGCGCCGCACCATTCTCGACCGGCTGCTGGAGGCGTACATCTGGGATGTTGATATGGGCGGTTACGGGCTATGCGACGAAGTGATGCCCGAAGCGTTGCTCGCCCATACCAGGCAGGACGACCTGCCCGCCCTCCGCGAGCGCATCCTGGCCGCCCAACGGCGCAAAGCTGAGTCGCCGTATGGAGAATGGGGCGTCGAGGAATATGAGGACTTGCTGATCCAACTCGATGCGCTCGACAACACCGATCCAGAAGTGACTCTCCAGCGGCTGCGCGAGCAGGGGATGGATCGCTTGCTGTTCGACAAGTTGCTATCTTTGGGGCGTGTCGAGGAAGCGGTCGCCGTGATCACCGAACATCTCACCGGGCCTTACGAGCGACTCCAGGTACTGCCGGCGCTGTCTGCCGCCGGGCATGATGATATGGCTGTCCGGCTGGCGCAGGAGACGGTGAACAGCAAGTTCGACCATCACCTGGCGCAATGGTTGGCCGGGCGTTATAGCGCGCGCGGCGATCAGCAGGCGCTACTCGCTCTGCGCCTGCAATGTATGCAGCAGGACCCAAATGAAGCGTACTATGCTGCCCTTAAACAGGCTGCCGAAGCCGCTGGCACCTGGGAGTCTGTGCGCCCGGAGATCATCCGCCAACTGGAGCACAGCAAGGAGTTCGAGGTTCTCACGCGCGTTTACCTGGACGACCAAGAATGGGACGCGGCGTGGGACACGCTGGCGCGAGTGCCGCAAGGCTCTAGGGGACGGCTGAGCTACAACCCCCTGGATTTCGAGGTTGCTGAGCGGACGCGCCAGGCGCGCCCACAAAAAGCGATTCCGGTGTATGTGGACTACGCTCGCCACGAGATTAACCAACGAAGCAGGGGCCATTACGCCGTGGCAGCCCGCTATCTCGTGGTGGTACGCGATCTGTACCGGCAGCTTGGCGATGAGGAAACGTGGCGCAAGTTGATCGGCGGCATCCGCGAAGAATTTCGCCAGTTGCGCGCGCTGCAGGACGAGCTGAACCAGGTAGGGTTATGATGGAAGAACCGAAACGAAAGCTCAAAATTGACCTCGATGAACTGGTTCTCGCCTTCGATAGTAGCTTTGGGGAAACGTACCACTACCTCGACCGCGAAACCGGCGAGGTGATCCTGGTCACCGATGACAGCCGCTTCCAGGCAGAAGAGCTTCTGGATCAGGTGGGTGAAGACGCCTCACTCGAAACGGCTCTGGCGGCCCTTCAAGACCTTGACATCGAAGAGTGGGAGAAAGAACTGGTGACCCAAGTCATCTCCGTTGAGATGGATAGCGAATCGCGCTATATCCCTGTGCCAAACCAAACTTCGCACCAGGGGTATCAGGACATGGAAACGTTCATCGAAACCGTCGCCGATGATCACCTGGCCGAGTTGCTGGCGGTGGCGATCCAGGGGCGCGGGGCGTTTCGCCGCTTCAAGGACGTGTTACAGCGTTATCCAGAGGAACACGAACGCTGGTTCCGCTTCAAGGACGACCTGGTGCACCAGCGCGTGCTGAAGTGGCTTGATTCCGAAGGCATTGAGCCTGAATGACCTGGGGCTGCGCTTGGCCCCAACGGCAACTGAAGCCTGCCTTTCACAAGCCCTGCGCGAGCCTGTGCTCGCCGTTTCCCCGGCCTCGAACCTCTCGTTGGGCGACCCAGAGTAATCGCGCCTGACGCCCTGCACCGCTTGACCTCACCCCCTGGCCTCTCCGCGCCCGGCTTGCCCCCTCTCCACGTCGTGGAAAGGGGGTAGCGAGGCGCGTTAGCGCCGAGCGGGGGTGAGGTAAACCAGGGCGCAGCAGCGCAGCGCCTCTACCTGACAGGTTTTGCGCACACCCCGGCGATCGGGTCCACGAACGAGTTGTCAGGCAGTTGTCGAAGGCCCCCATCCCCCAGCCCCTTCCCCCAGCAAAGCTAGGGGAAGGGGTGAGCGGCTTGCGTCCCCCCTCTAGCTTTGCTGGAGGGGGGATTGAGGGGGGAGGCGTTTGGCGCGCATTCCCGAACTTCCCCTGGCGACAGGTTGTTCGTGGACCCCCCGCGATCTCCCCCGTTGCCCCCACCCGTCTTTTGTGGCACGATCAGCGCCAGCACGCTGGCCTGACCGTCACCCTATTCTTACTCCCCTGGAGAGATTTATGCCCGACACAACGCTCGATATTTTCTTTCGTCCGCATGGCATCGCCGTCATCGGTGCCTCGCGCGACCCGCAGAAGCTCGGTCATGGTGTGGTGCGCAACCTGGTCGAGTATGGCTACAGCGGGCCGATCTACCCGATTAACCCCCACGCCACCGACATCTACGACCGACGCGCCTACCCTTCCGTGCTCGAAGCGCCCGACCCGCTCGACCTGGCCATCCTCGTCGTCCCGGCGCAGCACGTCCCTGCCGAACTGGAATTGTGCGGGCGGCGCGGGATCAAGGCAGCCATCGTCATCAGCGGCGGCTTCCGCGAGGTGGGGCCGGAGGGCGCCGCGCGCGAGCGCGAAGTGCTGCGCATCGCCCGCCAGTACGGGATGCGTCTGCTCGGCCCGAACGGAATCGGCGCCATTGACACACACACCCCGCTCAACACCACCTTCGTCAAGGGCACGCCGCCCCCCGGCGATATCGCCTTCCTGTCACAATCGGGCGCGATCTGCGCGGCAGTGATTGACTGGGCGCGCGGGGCGGGCGTCGGCTTCAGCCGGCTGGTCAGCCTGGGCAACCAGGCGGATGTCAACGAGGCGGAGATGTTCAGCGCCATCGGGCGCGATGAGCAGACGCGGGTGATCACCGCCTACATCGAGGGCGTATCGGACGGGCCGGCCTTCGTCGCGGCGGCCAGAGACGTGGCACGCAAGCTGCCCATCATCGCCCTGAAGGCCGGGCGTGGCTCTGGCGGGGCGGTGGCGGTCGCCAGCCACACCGGGGCGCTCGCCGGGCGCGCCGAGGCGTATGACGCGGCCTTCCGGCGGGCGGGCGTGCTGCGCGCCAGCACCATGGAAGAGCTATTCGACTGGGGCCGGGCGATGGCCTGGCAGCCCCTTCCCCAGGGCAACCGCGTGGCCATCCTCACCAACTCCGGCGGGCCGGGCATCCTGGCCGTGGACGCCCTCGAAGCAGCGGGGATGCAGCTTGCCCCGCTCACCGAGGAGACGAAAGCCTTCATGCGCAAGCGCGTCCTGGCGGCGGCCAGCGTCAACAACCCGGTGGACATCCTGGCTGGGCCGGGGCCGGCCACTTATGCGCTGTGCCTCGACGCCCTGCTGAGCGACCCAACGGTGGATGCGGTGGTCGCCATCACCGCGCCGCAGGATTGGTTCGCCCCGCTCAGCCTGGCCGAAGTGATCGCCGAGTTCAACGGGCGCGGCAAACCGGTGCTGGCCGTGATCATGGGCCTGGCCTCGGTCAGCGACGCGACCGCCGTGTTGCACCGCCGTCGCGTGCCCAATTTCGCGTTCCCAGAGCGGGTAGGCAGCACCCTGGCGGCCATGTGGCAGCGCAAGCAGTGGCTCGATACCAATGGCGAGCCGCACCCGCCACAGCCACCGGCGGGCTGCGACCGTCTGGCGGCACGCGCCGCCCTGGACTCCGCTCCGATGGGCGGGTGGCTGCCCCCGGAGGCGCTCGACGCGCTGCTCGAAGCCTACGGCATCCGCGTGCCCGGCGCGGGCCTGGCCGCCGACGCGGACGCTGCCACTGCTCTCGCCGCGCAGATCGGCTATCCGGTCGTGCTCAAGCTGGCGGCGGCGGACGTGGTGCACAAGAGCGAGATCGGTGGCGTGGCCCTCAACCTGGACGGGCCGCAGGCGGTGTGCGCCGCCTTCGCCGATTTGCTGGCGCGCGCCCGCGCGCACGGCGTGCCAGACGCGGCCATCGAGGGCGCGTTCGTGCAGAAGATGATCCCGCCGGGCGTGGACTTGATCGTGGGCATCGTGCGCGACGCGCAGTTCGGGCCGCTGGTCATGGCCGGCGTGGGCGGCACGCAGGTTGAACTGCTGCGCGACGTGGCCTTCGAGCTGGCCCCGCTGACACCTCAGCAAGCCAGCGCCCTGCTCGACCGTACCGGCGCGGGCAGGCTGCTGGCGGGTTTCCGCGGCGCGCCGCCCGCCGACCGCGCGGCGGTGATTGATGCCATCGTGCGCCTGGCCCAGCTTGCCCACGATCACCCGGACGTGGCCGAAGTCGAGATCAACCCGCTGATGGTCATGGCGGAAGGCGCGGGCACGTGGGCTGTGGACGCGCGGGCGCGCGTGGAACGTAGCCAAACGTAGACTTGTGCAGGAGAGGACTATTCAGGGGGATACCTATGTCTCAAGCCAACGAAATCACCCCAGCGCCGTTCTTCCTCGCCGGCGGGCCGGTCGGCGTTCTGCTCATTCACGGCTTCACCGGCTCCCCGCCGGAGATGCGTCGGCTCGGCGATTACCTGCACGGTGAGGGCCTGACCGTCGCCGCGCCGCTGCTGCCCGGCCACGGCACGACGGTGGCCGACTGCAACAGCGTGCGCTGGCAGCAGTGGACCGCGCACGTGGAGGGCGCGCTGGCCGACTTGCGGGAGCGCTGCGCCACCGTCTTCGTGGGTGGGCTTTCGATGGGCGGCGTGCTGGCCCTGCATCTGGCTGCCCAACACCCCGACCTGGCCGGGGCGCTGCTCTATGCGCCGGCGATCCAGGTGTCGGACGGCTGGGGGCGGTGGATCGCGCCGCTACTCAAGCACGTGGTGCGCACGCTGCCCAAAGGAAAAGACGACCACTGGGCAGACCCCGACGCCCGCGCCCTGTTGTGGAGCTACAGCGAGCACCCGGTCGCCGCCGGACACCAGTTCTTCAAGCTGAACGCCCATGTCCGGCGCGCACTGCCGCGCGTGACCGTGCCCCTGCTGATCGTCATCAGCCAGGCCGACCGCACTGTGCCGCCAGCCGCCGCCGACCTGATCGCGCGCGGCGTGGCGACGAAGGACATCACCCGGCTGGACCTGCAACGGTCGGGCCACGTGGTGACACTCGATGCGGAGTGGCCGCTTGTGGCGGAGAAGTCGGCGGCGTTTATCCGCGCTCACCTGCCCGCCGAATCCGAAACCGGAACTTGAGAGCGGGGCGGCGACTGCACGGCGGGGGAGTAGCGCAGGCCGGCCAGGGGGCACCCCACCGCAAGACAGACTTCCGAAGTCGGGCAGACTTCGGAAGTCTGATACACAGGCGCTTGGGGAAAAGCGCCCCAGGTCAGAAGGCCAGGATGGTCTGCGTGCCGTAGATGAACAGCAGCACGCCGGCGAAGGCCCCGACCCAGGCAAACGCTCGCCTGTAGACGTTGAAACGCTGCACGTCGGTGATGACCATATACGTGCCGGTCAGCGCGTGGATCAGCACGGCGGCCAGGAAGGCGATGTCTATCGCTTTCCACAGTGGGTCGTCCAGCCGCTCCAGCACGCGATCCGCGTCAATATGGCCCGGCGGGTAGTGCACCACGACCATATGGAGTGTCAGGAAGATGAGCAGCGCCACCGCGCTCCATCGCTGCATCAGGAAAGTTCGCATGGCCGCCTCCTCTCACCCTTCCAGCGCGAACAGCAGGATCGGCACCCCGCCAGCGATGACGAGGATGCCAGAGACGACGATCACCGCGTAGAACAGGCTGCGCCGGTACTCGGTCACCTGGAAGTAGTGGCCGATCAGCAGGCGGATGCCATCCACGCCGTGATAGACCACCGCCGCCAGCAGCCCGATTTCCAGCAGGTGGAAGAAGGGCTTGCCCAGGAAGTCCATGCGGTCGTTGAACGTCTCCGGGCCGCTGTTGATGCCGCCGATGACCCATAGATGGAGCAGCAGGTAGATCACCAGGACCACCCCTGTCAGGCGGCGCAGGACAAAGGCAATGAAGCCAGTGCTGCGATACATGCTCACTCACCTCCTGAGAGCGCCGGGGCCTCGCCCACGACCTCGATGGGCTGATCGAGCCGGCGTTGGCGCTCGGCGCGCGCAGCCTCGAACGCCCCGCGCTTGATGACCAGCTTGCGCAGTGTCTCGATGGCCTCGGTCGGGTTCAGGTTCTTGGGGCAGGCGTCAATGCAGTTGAAGATGGTGTGGCAGCGATACACCCCATCGCCGCGATCCAGGTCGGCCAGGCGTTCGGCCGGCGCGCTGTCGCGCGGGTCGAGCACGCGCAGGAACGCCTTGAGCAGCGCGTGCGGCCCGATGTACTGCTTGGTCAGGGCGACGACCTGGCACGACGAGTAGCAGGCCCCGCACATGATGCAGTGCTCGGCGTTGCGCAGCGCGGCGACCTCCGCCGGACTCATGCGAAACTCCTTTTCGGGGATGTTCTCCGGCGGGATGAGCCAGGGCTTGACGCGCAGATACTGCTCCCAGAAGCTGCTGCGATCCACCACCAGGTCTTTGATGATGGGCAGGTAGGCCAGCGGGCGCAGGGTGAGGACGCCCTTGCGGTCGAGGTGCTCGCGCAGCGGCGCGTCGCAGACGAGCATGTGCTTGCCGTTGACGTTCATCGCGCAGCTTCCGCAGATGGCGTGACGGCACGAGCGCCGAAAGGTCAGGCTGCCGTCCTGCTCCTCTTTGATCTCGTGCAGGGCGTCGAGGATGGTCTTGCCCGACGGGGCCTTGACCTGGAAGTCTTGCAGATGCGGTTTCTTATCTACATCCGGGTTGAAGCGCTGGATGCGAATGGTTACGGTGGGGACAGAGCCATTTGTTGCCATACACAATGCCTCCCGTAAAAGTCTTCAGTGACCAGTGATCAGTTGCCAGTTTTCTGCCGGTCCACCCGCACTCTCTGCCAGCCGCCGCAAGGTTCTCGACGACCGCTGGCCGCAGAGTGATGACCGAGAACTGAGGGCTGAAAACTGACGACTGACAGCTCTCTCAATACTTCCGCTCCTGCGGCGGGTACTTCTCCCAGTCAATGGTCACGCCCTTGTAGCTCAGGGCGGGGCCAGCGGGCGTCTTGTGGGCCAGGGTGTGCTTGAGCCAGTTCTCGTCGTCGCGCTTGGGATAGTCGGTGCGGGCGTGCGCGCCCCGGCTCTCGGTGCGCGCCAGCGCGCTGACGGCGATCACCTCGCTGAAGATGAGCAGGTTTTCCGTCTCGATGGCCCCCAGTACGTCGGTGTTGAAGCGCCGGCTGCGATCCATGACCCGCGCCCGCTCGAAGCGCTCTTGCAGAGCGCGGATGTCGGCCAGGGCGGTCTTCAGCCGCGCTTCGTCGCGGAAGATGCCCACGTTGGCGGTCATCGTCTCCTTGAGCGCACGGGCGATGGCCGCCCAGGACTCGCCCTTGCCACCGGGCAGATCGCTCATCAAGTGAGCGACGCGCTCGCGCGCGGGCGCTGCCGGGTCGCCCTCGACCGGTTGGAGCGCCGCGCCGCCCTTGATGAACTCGGCAATGGCGTAGCCCGCCCGTCGCCCGAAGACGGACGCATCGAGCAGGCTGTTGGTGCCCAGACGGTTGGCCCCGTGCACGCTGATACAGGCGCACTCTCCGGCGGCGTACAGGCCGCTGATGGGCGTCCCTTCGGCGTCGGCCATCACCTGGCCGTCTACGTTGGCCGGGATGCCGCCCATGCTATAGTGGGCGGTCGGCTGAATGGGGCACAGCCCATCTATGATGTCCACGCCGACGAACTTGAGGGCGATGTCGCGCACCTGGGGCAGGCGTTCCATGATTTTGTCGCGGCCCAGGTGACGCAAGTCCAGGTAGATGCCCTGACCGTCTTCCTCGACGCCGCGCCCCTCGTCAATCTCGCGCTGCTCGGAGCGGCTCACCAGGTCGCGCGGGGCCAGCTCCATCTTGTCCGGCGCGTACTTCTCCATGAAGCGCTCGCCGGCGTTGTTGAGCAGGTAGCCGCCCTCGCCGCGACAGGCTTCGCTCATCAGGATGCCGTGCCGGTAGAGGCCCGTCGGGTGAAACTGCACGAACTCCATGTCCATCAGCGGGATGCCGGCGTTGTAGGCGATGGCCACGCCGTCGCCGGTGTTGGCCAGGGCGTTGGAGGTGATCTTCCAGGCGCGCCCGTAGCCGCCCGTGCCGAACATGACCGCTTTGGCGCGCAGGGTGATGATCTCGCCCGTGTGGATGTTCATGGCGACCACGCCCTTGCACACGTGGTCTTCCACGATCAGGTCGAGGGCGAACCACTCGCTGTAGAACTTGACGCCGTGCTTGTGCGCCTGCTCGTGAATGGTGTGCAGCAGGACGTGCCCGGTCCAGTCGGCGGCGTAGTTGGCGCGGGGGACGCTGTGCCCGCCGAAGCGCCGCTGAGCGATACGCCCGTCGGGCGTGCGGCTGAAGACACAGCCCATGTGCTCGTAGGCATAAACGATGTCAATGGCCTCTTTGACCATGATCTCGATGGCGTCCTGGTCGCCCAGCCAGTCCGACCCCTTGATGGTGTCGAACATGTGCAGCTCCCAGCTATCAATTGGCTCGTCGTCGGGGGGAATCTGCTCCAGCGGGCCGCGCGGGCCGGTGCCGGCGACCGGGCGGACGTTGTTCAGCGCGGCGGCGATGCCGCCCTGGGCCGCCCCGCTGTGCGAGCGCAGCGGGTGGAGCTTGGACAGCACGCCGACATCGCGCACGCCCGCTTCCATGGCGGACATGGCCGCCCAGGTGCCGGCCAGCCCCGCCCCGACGACGATCACATCGTGGGTGATGGTGTCTGATGGTGCCATAAGCGGATCCTCTGAAAACTCCTTTTGTCTAAGCTCTCTTGTGTGATAGCAGCGCGGCGCGCCCGTCAGCTTGCTGAGCGGTGGCCCCGTCAGCGCCTGAGAAGGTGGGCGGTGGATCGTGGTATGAGCGCCTCCTTACTGTCTCTGAGACCCGACGTTGGCATGTACGCTACTCAGTGTAGCACTGCTGCCCGCCGCGCCGATAGTTACAATACTCCTGATGGCGCAGCCCATTTGAACACGCCGGATTGCGGGGCGGCGGCGTTCGCACGCCCTCACGCCGCCCCCTCCGGGTGTATCCCACTTTGATGTTGTTGGCGAAATGCCTCCATAGGGGCGTATAGCCATACGCCCCTACGGCGGGTGACACAGAGCAGCGCCCCTACGAGCGCAGAGAAGGCCCCTCCCCCTGGCCCCCTCCCCGGCAGAGCCAGGGAGGGGAAAATGCCCCAACCGGTGGCCCAAAGTCCCCCTCTCTAGCTCGGCTGGAGAGGGGGATTGAGGGGGAGAGGCCTGTAGGGGCGGGCGCTCGGCTTCGGAAGTCTGGTGCGGCGGAAGGCCCCTCCCCCTGGCCCCCTCCCCGGCAGAGCCGGAGAGGGGGGAAACATCCCGTCGGGCGATCAAAGTCCCCCTCTCTAGCTCGGCTGGAGAGGGGGATTGAGGGGGAGAGGCCTGTACAGGCGGCGATCAGACTTCCGAAGTTTCTGAAAACTTCGGAAGTCTTAGTGCGGCGGAAGGCCCC
>JAGPFT010000500.1 GCA_018056405.1 Anaerolineae bacterium | reverse complement strand
CTCAACCGGTCCATCACAGAGCGCGCAGTGGTCGCAGAGAAAGCCTCAGAGCTTTTCCGACTTTCCCCTCCGCACCCTCGTCATCTCAGCGGCTCAAGATCACTGCCCCAAAAAGCGAATGCACCCCCCTCACACCGCCGTGTTGCCTCTTTGCGTGGCTCTGTGCTAATCTTTGGCGGCACTTTCCACTTCACTGGCTGTTCTCACTCACTCTGAGAGGCCCTTTGAGAAGAAGGACAACCCCACCCTAAATCCCTCCCCGCCAGCAGGGAGGGACTTGAGCTTGCTCCCCCTTTCTCCGCTTGTGGGGAAAGGGGGCCGGGGGGATAGGGGTTAGAAAGACTTCTCAAACGGTCTCTGAGGTACAGGCGGGGCGTAGGCCGCCTGTTTGCTGTCCGAACGGGGGATAAGCGGTATGTTAAAGACGCATAACTGCGGCGAGTTGCGGGCCGAGCACGCGGGCCAACAAGTTACCCTGGCAGGTTGGATTCACCGCTGGCGCGAGCACGGCGGCTTGATCTTCTGGGACTTGCGCGACCGTTGGGGCATCACCCAGGTGACAATCAACCAGGACACCGCGCCCGACATTCACGCCCTGGCGCGCGAAGTCCGCAGCGAATGGGTGGTGCAGGTGACGGGTACCGTCATTCGCCGGCCCGCTGGCATGGAGAATGTTGACCTGGCAACCGGTGCCATCGAGCTGGAAGGCACTGCGCTGCGCGTGCTCAATCGGGCCAAGACTCCCCCCTTCTACATCAACAAGAACAACACGGTTGACGAGGCGCTGCGGATGCGCTATCGCTACCTCGATCTGCGCCGCCCGGCCATGCAGCGCAATCTGGCGCTGCGCCATAACGTCATTCGCTTCATTCGCAACTACCTGTCGGATCGTGGCTTCATCGAGATCGAGACGCCGATCCTCTTCAAGACTACCCCCGAAGGCGCGCGCGACTACCTGGTGCCCAGCCGCCTGCATCCCGGCAAGTTCTACGCCCTGCCGCAAAGCCCGCAGCAACTCAAGCAATTGCTCATGGTTGCCGGGTACGAACGCTATTTTCAGATCGCGCGCTGCTTCCGCGACGAAGACCAGCGCGGCGACCGCCAGCCGGAATTCACCCAGCTTGATCTGGAAATGAGCTTCGTCGAGCGCGAGGACGTGCTCGATCTGATCGAAGATATGTTCACCCGCCTGGTCGAAGAAGTCTCCGACCGCACGCTGGTAACCAAGCCCTTCCCGCGCCTCAGTTACGCCGAAGCTATGCGGCGCTATGGCACGGACAAACCCGATCTGCGCTACGGCTTGGAGATCGCCGACCTGGGTGATCTTGTGGCCGGGGCGGGCTTCCGCATCTTCTCCGAGGTTGTCGCCGCAGGGAACCCCGTGCGGGCCATCTGCGCGCCGGGCTGCGGCAGCTACAGCCGCAAGCAGCTTGACGAGCTAGAGGCGCTCGCCCAAGAAGCGGGCGCGAAGGGCCTGGCCTGGATGGCCGTCGAGGAAGGCGAGTCCGCGCCGGTGCGCTCGCCCATTGCCAAGTTCTTCAGCGCCGAACAGCTTCAAGCGATCATCAGGCGGGCAGGAGCCAGGCCGGGCGACCTGCTGCTCTTTGCGGCAGACACCGAGGCCGTTGTCTGCGAAGTGCTCGATACGCTGCGCCGCGAGATCGCCCACCGCCTGGGCCTGGACGACCCCAAGAAAATGGCTTTCTGCTGGATCATTGACTTTCCGCTCTTCACCTGGAACGAGGACGAGCATCGCTGGGACCCCAGCCACCACCTGTTCACAGCGCCCATGTGGGAAGATGTCGCCCTGCTGGACAGCGACCCCGGCAAAGCGCGCGGTCAGCAGTACGACCTGGCC
This sequence comes from Anaerolineae bacterium, assembly GCA_018056405.1. Lineage (GTDB taxonomy): Bacteria > Chloroflexota > Anaerolineae > Aggregatilineales > Aggregatilineaceae > UBA2029. Next base: position 1,130 of record JAGPFT010000500.1, on the reverse strand, counting down.
TGCAACGGCTACGAGATCGCGGGCGGCAGCATCCGTATCCACGACCGGGCTATCCAGGAGAAGATTTTCGGGCTGATCGGGCTGGATGTAGAGGTCGCCAAAGAACGCTTCGGCCACATGTTGGAAGCGTTCGAGTACGGCACGCCACCGCACGGCGGGATCGCCCCCGGCATTGACCGGCTGGTGATGCTGCTTGCCGGGCAACCCAACATCCGCGAGGTGATCGCCTTCCCCAAGACGCAGCAGGCCGCCGATCTGATGGCCGGCGCGCCTTCTGAAGCGGAGCCAAGCCAGCTTGCCGAGCTACACATCCGCGTCGTAGAGCCAGAAGACTGACCCGTGCGGGTGCATCTCATTTCTGGGGCAAGAGATCACCGCTGAGGCACAGAGAGCGCAGAGACAAGAGAGTGGGGAGAGGGTGCGGGATCATGACACCCCCACCCTCAGTCCCTCCCCGCCCGCAGGGAGGGACTTGAGCTTGCTCCTCCTTTCTCCACTCGCGGGGAAAGGAGGCCGGGGGGACAGGGGTTGGAAGGGCTTTTCCCCCCATCCCCGGCCCTTTGACCTTCCCCCACGAGGGAGGAAGGGAGAAAAGCGTGCACGCCAAGCCCCTCCCTCCTTGTGGGGGAGGGGTTGGGAGTGAGGGGGACAACTTCTCCAAGGGTCTCTCCGTTCTTCTCCGCGTCCTTTGTGTCTCTGCGGTTCAGGAATCTCGCCCCCATCGTGAAACACACCCGCGCAGGGCCAATTTCGCACCCTCTCGCCATCGGGTATACTGAGGGGGCGTCTTGTGGCAAAGGAGGAAATGGCATGGCAGAGACATCCGCGAGCATCCAGGCCGTAGACAGCCTGTCGGCCAACGAGTTTCGCGTCGAAATCAACGGGGCGGTCGCCAGCGGTATTTTTGGCGTGAGCGGGCTGCACAGCCGCAAGGTTGATTTGGAAGCCGGGAAACTGGTCAACCAGCCCGTGCTCATCACCAAGATGGTGCAGCGCGATCCAGGCCTGCCCTTTAACGCCTGGATTCGCGAGACGCTCACCAACCCCACGGTCAAGATCGTCCGCCAGATAGCGATTGTGGCGATGGATGAGGGGATCGAGACGCGCCGCTGGACGCTGAAGGATGCCTG
>JAGPFT010000499.1 GCA_018056405.1 Anaerolineae bacterium | reverse complement strand
GGGGTGAGGTCCGTAGGTGCGTATGGCCATACGCCCCTACGAGATCATTTCGCCAACAGTACCGCTCTGCTGGGGGAAGGGGCCGGGGGATAGGGGCATTCTGGCAATTGCCCAACAACTCGTTCGTGGACCCCAGGTCTTGCGTTGGCAGGCCGCTTTCGGTAAGATTAGGGCAGAATGGTTGCTGCGGGCATGGTGTAGCGGTAACACAACAGCCTTCCAAGCTGTTGTCACGGGTTCGAGTCCCGTTGCCCGCTCTGTCAGCGCCCGGTGTATGTGCTGGGCGTTGAGTTTAGCAGGGCCTGTAGCTCAGCGGTGAGAGCAGCCGGCTCAAGGCAGCAAGTCGCGCATCGCGGATTTGCGCAGTCTGGGCTGTCTGGAGAGTAATCACCAGACGAAAACCTGTCAAATTCGGGGGAGCCTTCGTCATCGGACATGGTAATCCCGAGCCAAGCCCCGTGACTCTGGGGAAGGTGTAGAGACTGTACGGCAGGCCCCCGCAATCGAGGGGTGAAGAGACAGTCCAGCCCACAAACCCGAAAGGGGCAGCGAAAGCTGTAGCTGGGAAGCATAACCGGTCGGTCGCAGGTTCGAATCCTGCCAGGCCCACTCTCCGCACCCCCGCCGCAAGGTTCGTTTGCGGCGGTTTTCATCGCTTTGCCAGCGCACAAAGCATAGGGGGTGCGTGCAAAACCTGTCAGGCAGTGTAGTCGTACTGCTTAGCCTCACCCCTGCTCGGCGCTGATGCGCCTTGCCGCCCCCCCCCCAGCCACATCGTGGAGAGAGGGCAAGCCGAGCGTAGCGAGGCTGGGGGTGAGGCTACTGCCGGTGTCGCACGTGTTACTGACAACCTTTGCACACACCCAGCATAGGGGCCTCCCGGTCAGGAGGCCCCTGAGGTTGTGCTACGTGGAAAAGACCTGCCGCGCTAAGGGTGCGGCGGCATACGCCCTTCCTTGCTGTTGATCTCCTCGTGCGGATCGGATATTGGATACAGGTCGTCTGCTTCTACGTCCTGCGTCAGGCGCAGGGCAGCAGCGCCCGGCAGGGCCGGATTGACCGAGAACAGCTCGCGCTGATCGGGGTGAGTTGTGTCAGCCGCGGCGTCCGAGTGGAAGATGACGGCGCTGTTGTCGCAGCGGAAGCTGGGCGCGCGGTCGTCGGCGTCATTGTCGGTCAGGGCGGTCACCTGGGCAGTCGCCACATTCACCAGGAAGATGTCGTAGTCGCCATCCACATTGGCGTGGAAAGCGATAGAGCGTCCATCCGGCGCGAACGTGTGCCCAGCAATATCTACGCCCAGGTCGGTCAACTGGCGGCTCGCTCGCGTCGTCAGGTCCATGATCCACAGGTCAAAGACACCCGCCTCGTTAAGCTGGAGCCAGGCCATGGACCTGCCGTCACGCGATAGAATCGGCACCACGTCCTCGGTGTCGTTGTCGGTCAGTTGGGTCAATTCGCGCGAGAATACGTCCAGCATGTAAATCTCCCAGTCGAGAACGCCGTCCTCGTCACCCTCGCGCTCGCGGTCGCTCTGGAAGACCAGGCGTCCACCAGGCGGTTCATAGCAGCCCCCATCCGGGAACCAGAACGGGTTGACATCGTTGCCGGGATCGTTGGTCAGGCGAATGGGCAGGCCATCGCCGGTCACATCAGCCATGTACAGTTCCCAGTTGCCGTCGCGGTTGCTTTCCCAGGCTACCAGGTTGGCCGGCCCCCACACCGGGTTGACATCATTGCCGCTGTTGTAGGTCAGGCGTACCTGCTGCGACCCATCGGCCTTGGCCAGGTAAATCTCCCAGCCGCCATTCTCGTCTTCGTCACGGTTGCTGGTGAAGGCCACCCAGTCACCTTCTGGCGCGTAGCTCGGCTGAATGTCAGCGCTCTCATTACCCTGGGTGACGTTGTTGGCTGGTGTGTTCAGGCCCTCGTCGGTCAGGCGATAGATGTCCCAGTCGCCATCGCTATCGCTGTGGTAGAAAACCAGCTCTGGCAGGCACGCTGTGCAGATAAACGGCACAGGGCCACCTACACCAGACACGATAATGCCTAGGCTGAGCGGGTCCCAGGTTGGGCGTGGCAGGGCCGTGCCCGGCTCGCCGGGAGTCTCCGGCACTATTGGGAATTCTGGCTGGCCCGGTTGCTGCGCCTGGGCAAGCTGGGGCACAGGCGCGAGCACAGCTAACAAGACCATCATGCAAAGCATTGCTGTTCTCAGGTACATGGGGGACTCCTTAGTGCTCAATACGCCTCTGCAGAAGAAACTGCTTTCGCTGCTCACGTGGCGCGAACGTGAGGAAGCTGGGCCAGGACCTTCCCCACAAGAGGACACTCGACCACCGCAGAAGTCGAAGGGCAATGGATCCGCTTTCGGGCGTTAATCGCAGGACCGTCTGAAGCTCCATGCTTTTCCCCGTCTCTTTGCCAAAAGTAGAGATCGGGAGATCTGGAAAGCGCCTCAGGCGTGAGAGTCGTTACCCCCCAGACCCGCACATCTCCCTGGAGAAGATCCGCTCCCCTTCAACACAGTAGCCCTGTGCAGTGTCTCCGACGAGGCAGCGCACCCCTATCATACTCCGCATCCTGGCATAATGCGGTCAATGTCCTTGTTGGCAACTGCTGCGCGCGATGACTGTGCCAGGCCGGCGTCGCCCAGGACAATATTTCTTTTATAGTACATGGTTTGGCCGCATTAGGCAACTCCCCAGTAAGCATATGTGGTTATTTTTGAGGAATCTGACAGGATGATAAGCATTGAGGGGTGCTGCTCTGCTGCGTTCAGGTTTCTCTCTCCTCTGCCGACCCACATCCCCCTCATTCCCCTCATCCCCGACCCTTCCCCCACAAGGGGGAAGGGAGAAAAGCTGCGGGTCTGCTTCCCTTCCCTCGGCGCAGCGTGGGGGAAGGGGCCGCTTGCAGGGGTAGGTTTTTAATTCTCTGAGCGAAGAGCATCTCTATGCGCTCCGTTCAAACCGTTGAAAACCTACCCC
>JAGPFT010000498.1 GCA_018056405.1 Anaerolineae bacterium | reverse complement strand
TCAGCTCGATCACGCGGTCCACATTGCTGGCGTCCACAATGTTCGGGCCGGTGAAGATGTCGTTGGCCGGCTTGAGCAGGTACTGGCTGCCCAGGAAGAGCCAGACGACGGTCTCGAAGCCCTGGACGTAAGGCTGCTGGTCCACGCACAGCAGGCTCCGGCCATCCTTGATGGCCTGGAAGATCGCCGGGCTGGTATCGAACGTGGCATGGATCACCTGATCCGGGCTGACGTTGTTCTCAGTCGCGTAGGCGTAGAACGACTCCGCCGGGCCAGGGCCAAGCGTCACGATGGCGTTGGCATCCGGGTTGGCCGCGAAGGCATCCCCGATGAGGCCAGCCGACTCGGACACGTTGTAGTTGATCGTGAAGCGCACCACAGGGATGCCCTGCTCGGCCATGATGCTCTCAACGCCGTTGCAACGCGCCTCAAGGCCGATGTGCCCCACTTCCTGGATCGGGCACAGCACCGTGGCGATGTCGGGCTTGGCGGCCAGCAGGCCACGCGCCACCGCCTGGCCGGCGATGAACTCGCTGGTGCCGATGTAGAACCAGTGCGGCAGGCGCTCGCCCTCAGGACGGGTGTCCTGGGTGTTGAAGGCGATGACGGGGATGCCCGCTTCCGCCGCACGCTTGACCGCGTCCTCGATCAGGGCCGGAACCGGCTCGGTGGTGCCGATGCCATCCGGATCGGCGGCCAGGGCGTCATCCCAAAAGCCGACCATCGCCTCGTTGGAAGCCGTGTCCGCGCCCAGCCAGGTCGCGTCCACATCGAGGAAGGCCGCAGCGTCGGCCATACCCTTCATGACCGTGACCCAGAAGACATTGCCGGGGCCACCGTGCGCGATCAGGAAGAACTTGGGCTTCTCCTGGCGGGCCGCTGCGCCGCCAACCAGCGACAGCAGAATGCCCACGACCAGAATCAGAACTACCAGCGTCCGCTTCTTGGACATGTTCTCAGCTCCTTAGAAAACACTCGTTAGCTAACGTACTTGAGATGCCTCGCGGCGCAACACAACGACGCCGCCAGTCCGGGGTGGAGTGGGCTGTTCTCCTCGCGCGGTGAGCTACCTCCTTTCAATAGCAAGGGGCCGCCTGATGCAGACCCCTGTTTATTTGTTGCTCCAACCAACTAAAGTTCATTCTAGGCTAAGTGCTCGAAAAAAGTCAAGCGGGTAAACAGTGTAGCCTTAATGTTCCCTCTAGTCTATTCTAATCAGACCCCTGACGCCAGAACATGAACAGGCCGATAAAGCCGCATACTCTCCACCAGCGCACACCGTGCCTGATTGTACCCCACCTTACAGGCGGGGACAATCAGAGTATCGCCTCAAAATATGTGCGCTGTTCTATCTCATCCCCTGGCCTCGCTACGCTTGGCTCTTCCCCTTCTCCGTCAACGGAGAGGGGGCGGCGAGGCCCGCGTCAGCGCGAGCGGGGGTGAGGTCAATGCCCTGGGTCGAGCGAGTCGCTGACACCCTCTGCGCGCACCCATCACAAGTCGTGGATTGTAGGGAAGGATTGTATGATAGAAACTGTTGTGCCTCACCGCCCCCTTTCCGCCGGCGGAGAGAGGGCAAGCCGAGCGTAGCCAGGCCGGGGGTGAGGTCAATGCCCTGGCGTCGAGCGATTTACCGGCAGGCACCTTTTACTTTTTAGGAGAGGACAGCAATGACCGCTTTTCCCCCAGGGACAACCGTCCGTGTCCTGCAAGAGGACTGGGCACCGTTCTACAACCTGCCCCACAGCGCCAAACGTTTCACTGCCCAAACCGGCGTGCGCGTCGAGGTCACGCTCAGCCACATCCCGGAGTTCTGGGGCCTGATGGATCGCGCTTTCAACGAAGACGATCCGCCCTTCGACCTGGTGGGCTGCGACGAGTTGCTGTTGCTGCAATACGCCCGCAAGGGGCGCGTCGAGCCGCTCGACGGGTACGTGGCGGCTGACCAGTATGCCCTGGACGACTTCGAGCCGGCGGCGCTGGAAGCGGTCAGCCTGCGCCGGGCGCTCTACGGCCTGCCCTACTGCGACGTGTCGAGCGTGCTCATCTACCGCGCTGACCTGTTCGAGCGCTACGGCATCCCCGTGCCGCAGACGATGGAGCAGCTCACCGAGGCGGCGCTGGCCGTGCAGGTGGCAGCCCGCGCCGACGGTCACGCCGATTTCTATGGGATCACCCTGCGCGGCGCGCCAAGCTGTGGCCTCAACTTCTGGCTGCTCGGCTCGACCTGGGCACCGTCATGGGGCGTGCGCTGGTACGACGAGGACGGGCAGCCCGCCTTCAACACGGCGGAGCACCGCGCCGCCCTGGAGCACTACGTGGATTTGCTGCGCCGCGCCGGGCCGCCGGAGTCGGCCACGATGGGCTTCGAGGAGTGCATGGCGGCCTACCGCGCCGGGCGTGCGGCGATGGTCATCGAGCCGGCCAACGAAGCGTCCATCGTCTACGAGACGGGCGGGCCGGTCGCCGATGGCACGCTGACGACGCTGGTACCCGCCGGGCCGCTCGGCACGCGCCATGCCGGGCTGTACTGCCCGCCCTACGCCATCCCCGCGCGCTCGAAGGTCAAGCGGGCGGCGTGGGAGCTGGCCAAGTACCTCTGCGCGCCGGAGCAGCTTCTGGAGGACGCGCAGCGCAGTGGCTTCGTCGAGGTCTCGCGGCGGTCGGTGCTGGACGATCCGCGCTTTGCGGCGCGCTTCCGCCCCGACCTGGTGGCGACGACGCGGGCGACGCGCGCCTTCGCGCGCGGCGAGCGCCCGGTGACGCGCCATTCGTTCGAGTTCGGCGACATCCTGGGCGAGGAGTCCGCCCGCGCCCTGACCGGCGAGCAGACTGTGCAGCAGGCGCTGGATCGCGCCGAGGCGCGCGTGCGGGCGCTCGGCGCGCCGGAGTAGGGGGAGAAACGGTCCGCCCCGCGCGCTTCAGAAGCTTAGCGCAGTAGCCTCACCCCCAGCCTCGCAGTGCTCGGCTTGCCCCCTCTCCACGACGTGGAGA
>JAGPFT010000029.1 GCA_018056405.1 Anaerolineae bacterium | reverse complement strand
GCGTCCGCGTTCGCCATCTGGGTGACTTCCTACGATCAGCTTGTGGACTTCCACCTGGCTCGCGGCGAGCAACCGGTCATGCCGGCGCTCTACGAGGATGCCGAACTGCTTGAGGCGCTGCCTTATCTGGCCTCGATGGGCAACGTGCTCGAATCCGCCATCGCGCGGCCCGCTGTCGCTGGCGCCCAGTACAATGCGGTCTCCGAGCTTTACTACACGGCGGTGAACGGTGTGCTGGCCGGCAGTGTAGACGCGGCGACAGCCATGGCCGATCTTGAACTGGCGCTGGCCGATCTTGGCTTCGAGTTGCCATAGCGCGCAGTCAAGCGCCTGTGAACTAGCAGCTTAACCGTGTTGGGGGCAGACTTGATCTGCCCCCAATCCTTATTTTCAAGAAACCCTTCTTGTTTGAACGGAGGTGTTCCCTATGACCCTCATCCCTCCTCCCACTGGCCGGCGCCGGCCCACAGAGCAAGAAACCATTGCCCTGGAGTTGGTGAGCGGCCTGTTGATGATCATCGGACTGCTCGCATTTGCGTACCTGTTCTACGCCATTGCAACCAATGACAGAATCCGTGAAGCCACCCAGGGGCCAGAGATTCCTGGGATCGGCATAGACATCCGGCAGGTGGTGCCAGAAGCTGAAGACGAACAGCCCTATTTCGAACTCAGGCCGATAGCCGGCGGCCCCGCCGATATAACGGGTGTCCGACTGGGCGACCGTTTGCTGAAGGTTGACAGCGACGATGTGACGGGCATGACCCTCGAAGAAGTGCGCGCCCGGATTGCCGAGGAACATGTCAAGCTAGAAGACGACGACTTTGAGATCACCCTGCTGTTCCTCCGGCCTTCAGCCGACGGTACCTTGACAGAACTGACCAGGACCGTTCAGAAGAATGTCGCGCCCACTGTGGCCATTGCCTATCTCCAGAGTTTCGGCTTCGTAGTCCCGCTGATCGTCATTGGTCTGGGCGCTTTGTGCCTGCGCCTGGGAATGCGCCTGCGCCGCTTCGATCTGACAGCCGCGCGTTGGGCGCTGGTCGTACTCTTGTGGCTGGCGATCGGTCTGGTAGTGGGCGCGGCGTGGGTTTTCTGGGTCAATGGCAAAGGAGGGCTGACCGGCAGCGAGCCATTCAAGTATGGCAAGGCAGTGGCCAGCGCTGTGCCTGTTCTTCTGGGGATCATCCCGGTGGCGATTGCCTACAGATGGCTCAATGTGGTCGTGGATCAGCTCTTTGTCGGCGAAGAAAGCCTGAGCGTGCGCCAGACACGGTTTGCCTGGACGCTGCTCGTGCCCACGCTGGTCATCCTGGCGTTGGTTGCCGCGCGCCCTCTGGAACAGACCTTCATCAAGAGCCTGACCGATGATGAGTTCGGCACGAATCGTCCTGCGCGTTACATTGGGCTGGCTAACTATCAGAACATGCTGAGCTTCAAGTTCGCCACGGTGAACTGCCGTAAGGATGACAACGGAGAATGCGCGCGCACGCCGAATGGCTCCATCGTGTGGGAGCCATCGAGCGTGGAAGAGCAAGAACGCGAGCGGCTGAGAACGCTCAGCAGCGAGGAGCGCAAAAAAACTGTCCGTTATCAAGAGGCGACGACCTGGACTCTACCCGGCGGCGATACAGGACTGCGGCTGCTTGGCAAAGACCCCATCTTCCTGAACTCAATCTGGAATACGCTGCGCTTCACGGTAGTGTCCGTAACGCTCGAACTGATTCTTGGCCTGATTATCGCGATGGTTGTCAATTCCAGCTTCAAGGGGCGCGGCCTGATGCGCACGGCCATGCTGGTGCCCTGGGCCATTCCCACGGTCGTCTCGGCGGTTCTCTGGCAAACCATCATGCGCGGCGACCAGACTGGCATCCTCAACAAGCTCCTTATGGACCTGGGGCTGGCCTCCGGCCCGCAGCAGTGGTTCGCCACCACAGGCCCCTGGATGAGTTCGATCATTGCGGTAGATGTGTGGAAGACAGCGCCCTTCATGGCGCTGCTGTTGCTGGCTGGCCTGCAGGTCATTCCAGGCGATCTGTATGAGGCGGCGTCGGTAGATGGTGCCTCGAAAGCCCGCCAGTTCCTCTCGATCACGCTGCCGCTGTTGCGGCCCACGATTGCGGTAGCGCTGGTTTTTCGCACGCTGGATGCCCTGCGCGCGTTTGACGTGTTCCAGGTCTTGCTAGATACCACACGTCCGTCTATGGCCAGCTACAACTACAACCGCCTGGTACTCAATCGCCAGGACGGTTATGCCTCTGCCGTAGGGGTGATGATCTTCATCCTCATCTTCATCTTCACCGTTGTGTACGTCAGGTTTGTGGGGATAGAGCGAGAATGAACAGGCTAACGATCTCCAGAAAAGGGATTGGCGAGGGGCTTGGGCGGGGGTTGTTTTGGCTGCTGGTGCTGGCCATCGCCTTCTACACTATGTCGCCGTTCTTCTACGCGATCAGCATCTCCTTCCGAACGAACGCGCAGGTGCTCATTGCCGCGCGTTACCTGCCGGAAGACCCCACGCTCGTCAACTACCAGAATCTCTTCAGCGACAGCGACTTCATGCGCACGATGTTCAACTCCGCTGTCGTGGCCACCGTAACTGTGCTCACGTCGCTTGTCGTAGGCTCGTTCGCAGCCTATGCCCTGGGTCGGGTGCACTTCAAGGGGCGGATGGTTGTCCTTTATACCGTCCTGGCGATGACGATGTTCCCGCAGATTTCCATTCTGTCGGGCCTGTTCGCCATCGTCAACGACCTGAACATCTACGGCTCAACCCTCGCGTTGATGTTCACCTACCCGATCTTCACGCTGCCGTTCACAGTGTGGGTGCTAACCAGCTTCTTCCAGGGACTTCCCGCAGAGATCGAGCAGGCAGCACTGGTAGACGGTGCCACGTCCTTCCAGACCTTCTGGCGCATCCTGGTGCCGCTGACCGCACCCGCCCTAGTGACGACTGGGCTGTTGGCCTTCATCTCCGCGTGGAATGAGTACCTGTTTGCCCTGACGTTCACTCTTGTGAGCAAGGCATCTCAGACCGTCCCGGTGGCCATCGCCAACTTCAGTGGCTACGGCTACGAGATCCCCATCGCCGACCGGATTGCCGCCACCGTTGTAGTGACCGTGCCCGTGCTCGTGCTGGTGCTGATCTTCCAGCGCCGGATCATCGAGGGCCTGACCGCAGGGGCCGTCAAGGGATAATCCGGGCGACGCACACCGATCAGCCAAACATGTACAGGCCGCTCATCACCGGGCGGCCTGTTCCTTTGAGCGATTTGTGCTGGTCAGGGTGTTCATGTACAATGCTCACAGCGCATAGGGGTTGTGAGCCAGTGCTGCCCAACCGTCTGGCAGCTTGAACAGAAAGGCGAGACGTCCATGATAAAACGCCTGACAGGTCAGTTCAATGTCCTTGGCAAGGCGGCTGTGAGCACCCTCGCGCCATCATTGGTCCGGCTGGGGTTTGTGCTGCTGGGCGTCATCATTGGTCTCGCCTGGGCGTATGAGGGCGCGCCGATCAAGTTCCGCGATGCAGAGCCGGTTCACCTGGCCGATGGGTACAAAGATCAGTGGATCAAGATGACCGCCGTCGAGTTCGCCCAGAGCGGTGACACGGCGGAGGCTCAGCGCAAGATCGTTGCGGCGGGCGTGACCCCCCGCATGATCCAGAAGCTCATTGACGACAATGCCGCCGACGAGCCGGAACTGGCAAGCCAACTGCAAGCCCTGATGCCTATCGCCCAGAATAGCAGCGCAGCGGCAGCCAAGCAGAGCGAAAAGATCAAGACCGGCTTCCTGGGCGGAATCCTGGGGCCGCTGGCCTGTATCGTCGGGACGGCGATTATCGGCCTGTTGCTGGCACTGTTCTTCACGTTCTATTGGGCCGTGCCGGTCGGCAAGTGGGCCAAGAGCAAGCCTGCCCCTGAGGTGGCGCTGGGCACTACTGCACCGATCGGGCCGGGCGGAGCCGGGCGCGCTGAAATCGTCGCCATGAAGCGGGCAGCGGCCAAAGAGAAGACAGACTTCGAAGCGCGGGGGGAAGTGCCGCCGGCAGGGCAGTTCGTATCCACTTATGTGCTCGGTGATGACCTGTACGATGATTCCTTCAGCATCGAGACAGCGAAGGGAGAGTTCCTGGGGGAGTGTGGATCGGGCATCTCCGAGACGATTGGAGTAGGAGAGCCGAAAAAGGTCACGGCTACCGAAGTCTGGCTGTTCGACAAAAACGACATCCGCACAGTCACGAAGGTGCTCATGTCAGAATATGCCTACAACGACCCTGCGCTGCGCACCAAGTTGGCTCCCAAAGGCGAGGCTGTGCTGGCCCGGCCCGGCGCAGTGACGGCCCTGGAGACCGAGACACTGCGCGTTCAGGTGCGGATTGTGGACATGCAGTACGGCGAAGGCTCTCTGCCACCTAAGAGCTTCTTCGAGCGGCTGGCGGTTGAGATCGCGGCCTGGCCCAAACTGAGCAGTGGCGCGCCTTCCAGCCAACCGCCGGACTCGTCAGCGGCCTTTGGCGACACGGCGGAATTGCTCAACTACTGACTCGGCGTTTGTCCAAGAGCGGAATCAACAGGGGCCTGGCGAAAAGCAGGCCCCTGTTATATCTGCACACCGGAGCTAGCGCGTGATTTTGATGATCTGGAACTCGACGATGCCGCCCGGCGTCTGCACGCGCACTGTGTCGCCTACGCGACGCCCCAACAGCGCAGCGCCCAGCGGACTCTCGTTGGAAATCTTGCCGCTGCGCGGGTCGGCTTCCGCCGCGCCTACGATGCGATAGGTCTCTGGCGGCTCGTCGTCCATCTGCACAGTCACTTCCACGCCGGGCTGGACAAGGCCGGCAGCCTTGCCATCCTCGCGATCATCGAGGATCGTCGCCACACGCAGCAGGTTCTCCAGGTACTTGATCCGCCCCTCCAGGAAGGCTTGCTGCTCCTTGGCATCGTGGTAGTCGGCGTTCTCAGAGAGATCGCCCTGGCTGATCGCCTCTTTGAGCAACGCCGCCAGCCGGGGACGCCGCACAGTGATCAGTTCTTCGAGTTCAGCGCGAAGCTCGGCTGCGCCCTGGGCCGTCAGGTATTGTTGTTCGTCTGCCATGTTGTCACCCTCTACAGAAATTCCGAACTGAGGAAGTCACGTGCGCGTGAAGGGGTCGAAAAGCTTCTGCCACTCCTGCAGCGCATAGCGGTCGGTCATGCCAGCGATGTAGTCGGTGACGGCGCGGTAGAGGCCGCGCTCCTCTATGGCCCGCTGCACGGAAGGCGGGAGCTGGCCTGGCTCGGCGATGTAGGTCTCGAAGATCTGCGTGATGAAGCGCTCCGCCTTGACCGCCATGCGCGCCACGCGATGGTGGTGGTACATCTCGTTGTACAGAAACGTCTTAAGCTCCGCGTTGCTGCGTTTGATTTCATCGGAGTGCTGCACAACGTTGTGCGGCAGACGTTGGATGGCCTCTGCCGACTCTGGTTGCAAACGCGCCAGCACCGCGCCGGTCGCCTCGATCACGTCGTCAATCTCAATGCCCAGCATCCGCCGGATCATCCGATGGCGGATCTGCTCGGTGAAGTTCTTCCCATCCCAGCCGATGCTTTCCTTGAGCATCTGCCAGATGCCCAGGGAGTCAAGCTGGCGAGACACCAGCAGCCCAGAGCGCAGCCCGTCGTCCAGGTCGTGCGCGTTGTAGGCCAGCTCGTCGGCGATATTGGCAATCTGCGCTTCCAGGCTAGCGCGCAGATGGGGATCGAATCCGTCCGCAGCCGAGTCGCTCAGATCGTACTCGGTCTCATGCTTGACGATTCCTTCGCGCAACTCGTGGGTCAGGTTCAGCCCTGGCCAGTCGGGATAGCGCGCTTCCAACTGTGTCACAATGCGCAGCGACTGCCGGTTGTGATCAAAGCCACCGTGTCCCGCCATTAACTTATTGAGAATCGTCTCGCCGGAGTGACCGAAGGGGGGATGGCCAAGATCGTGCCCCAGGCAAACCGCCTCCACCAGGTCTTCGTTGGCCCCCAAGGCGCGGGCCAGGCTGCGCCCGATCTGCGTCACTTCGAGGGTGTGCGTCAGGCGCGTCCGGTAGTAGTCGCCCTCGAAGTTGACGAAAACCTGCGTCTTGTATTCCAGGCGGCGAAAAGCCGTTGTGTGCAGGATACGGTCGCGGTCGCGCTGGAACGCAGTGCGGTACTCTGGCTCGTCCTCTGGATGCTCACGCCCCTTGCTGGCACGGCTTTTCAGGGCATAGGGGGCCAGGGTGCGCTCTTCAATCGCTTCAAGCTGCTCGCGTGTAATAAGCATGACGCGTGCCGTTGAGTTTGGACTGCTCTGATGAAGCTTGTCTGACGGACAAAATTACCCCTACGTTGCGTGCAAGCCCGCGCACGTGTGCAGAGCATATCCAATTACGGCACGCGCCGCAATCAAATTTCGGGACGCTCAGCGACCGGGCCGCCGGGCAATACGCCGCACCAGAGTCAGGCTCGGCTCGCCAGTCTCGGCTTCCTTGAACACCATGATCTGGCGCAACTCGACAATCTGATCGCGCAATGCCGCTGCTTTCTCGAACTCCAGCGCCTTAGCCGCAGCTTTCATCTCGGCTTCAAGTGTCTCGATCAGCTTGTTCAGTTCACTCTTGGGCAACTCCGCCGGAGAGGACGCGGAAGCACCGCGCTCGCTCTGCGCCGCTTCGGGAACCATGTGCTGCATTCGCTCAGTCAGGTCACGCACTTCCTTGACGATGCTGGCTGGCTCGATGCCGTGCTCGGCATTGTGCTGGTGCTGAATCGTGCGGCGGCGCTCGGTCTCGTCTATCGCAGACTGCATCGCCTCAGTAACCTTGTCCGCGTACATGATCACGTGGCCATGAATGTGCCGCGCGGCGCGCCCGATAGTCTGGATCAGCGCCGGGGCCGAGCGCAGGAAGCCCTGCTTGTCAGCGTCGAGAATGGCGACGAGCGACACTTCGGGCAAGTCCAGCCCTTCGCGCAGCAGGTTGATACCTACGACGACATCGTAGACGCCCAGGCGCAGATCGCGCAGAATCTCGACGCGCTCAATCGTGTCAATCTCGCTGTGCAGGTAGTGCACGCGGATGTCCATCTCCAGCAGGTAATCGGCCAGGTCTTCAGCCATGCGCTTGGTCAGCGTCGTCACCAGCGCCCGCTCGCCGCGCTTCACCCGCCGGTGAATTTCGCTGAGCAGGTCATCAATCTGCCCCGCAGTGGGACGCACATCAATGGTCGGGTCGAGGACACCGGTGGGGCGGATCACCTGCTGGACGGTCTGCTGGCTGTGCTTTTCCTCGTAGGGGCCAGGCGTCGCGCTCATGAAGATAGTCTGCCCGATGCGGCTCTCGAACTCCTCGAAGCTGAGCGGACGGTTGTCCAGGGCGCTGGGCAGCCGGAAACCGTACTCGACGAGCGTCTCCTTACGCGAGCGGTCGCCGCCGAACATGCCGCGCACCTGGGGCAACGTCATGTGCGATTCGTCCACGACCAGCAGGAAGTCGGGCGGAAAGTAGTCGAGCAGCGTCCAGGGGGGGCTGCCGGCAGGGCGCTGGTCGAGGTGGCGCGAGTAGTTCTCGATGCCGCTCGTGTAGCCAAGCTCGCGCATCATCTCGATGTCGTAGCGCGTGCGTTGTTCCAGCCGTTGCGCTTCGAGCAGGCGGTTCGCCGCCTGAAGCTCCGCCAGCCGTTCCTCAAGCTCCTGTTCAATGTCATGCAGCGCCTGGCGCAGCAGCGAATCCTCGGTGACGAACTGCTTGGCGGGGAATATCTTGATAGCCTCGTGCTCGGCCAGGACCTCACCGGTCAGCGGATCCAACTCCAGCAGGCGCTCGATCTCGTCGCCGAAGAGAGCCACGCGGTAGGTCGTGGTGCCGTAAGCGGGCGTGATCTCCAGGGTGTCGCCCCGCACGCGGAAGGTGCCCGGCTTCAGTTCGAAGTCGTTGCGCCCGTACTGGATGCCCACCAGGTGACGCAGGATCAGGTCGCGGCGCACCTGCGCCCCTGCCCGCAATTCCAGCGTCGCCCTGTCCCAGGTCACCGGGTTGCCGAGGCCGTAGATGCACGACACCGAAGCCACGATGAGCACGTCGCGCCGGCTGAGCAACGAGGCCGTCGCCGCCAGACGAAGCCGGTCAATCTCCTCGTTGATCTCCGTCTCCTTCTCAATGTAGAGGTCGTGGCGCGGCACGTAGGCTTCGGGCTGGTAGTAGTCGTAGTAGGAGACGAAATACTCCACCGCATTGCGCGGGAAGAATTCCTTGAACTCTGCGTAAAGCTGGGCCGCCAGCGTTTTGTTGTGGGCCAGCACCAGGGTAGGGCGTTGCACCTGGGCGATGACGTTGGCGACGGTGTAGGTCTTGCCAGTGCCGGTTGCGCCGAGCAAAGTCTGGTAGCGGTATCCGGCAGTCAGTCCCTCGACCAGCGCGCCGATGGCCTGCGGCTGGTCGCCGGTTGGCTGGTAGTCGGAGACAAGCTCAAAACCAGGCATGGCGGCACTCCCTGTGGAACTCCCCGCGTTCGAACGTAAGTTCTAAAGCATAGCACAAGTGGGTTGTGTTGGCCAAGATTGACGGAGGATCGAGGCGGTGCGGCTCAATATATTCGCCCTGGGTTTGGCTCAACGTAAATGGGATTGCTCAGAATCCACATACGCTCGCACCCGTGATAGGAGCGCCAGACCTCGACGCGGTACGGGCCGGGGTCGCGCACCACCTGGGTGAGATTTTCAGTCTGCCGCTCTTCAGCAATGATCTCCCCGCAGCGCACCAGACAGATGCGCGCGCGGGCTGGCGCGAGCGCCTGGAGTGTGACCCCGTGCCCCAGCCGGATTGTCTCGCCCATGATCGCCGTAGCGTTCTGTCCCTGGGCCGAGAAGCGGAAGCCGCGCGTGGTGCCGGGAATGTCGTAGCCGATGAAGGCTCGACCTTCCTTGAGCGCCTGGTATAGCTGGGCTTTGTCGTAGTCCAGTTCGCCAGTCAGAGCGGACTTGGTGAAGACGTGCGTGTTCACCGAGCAAAACAGGAAGTCGTAGGGGAAAACGACATGCGACAGCGGCCCCTTTGACACGTGCGTGCCATGCGCATCGGCGCAGCCGATCCCTACCACCTGGAGACCCGTCTCCAGAAGCTCGTCCCACAGGGCAAGCGTCTCCGGCGAAGGGCCGATCATCACATCGTCCGGGCGAAAGACATTGCGCATGGCCGTCCGGCGGTCGGGCAGGTAGTCCTTGAAGCGCGACATGTAATTCCACACTTCAAGGCCAGTGAAACCCTCCACATAGCGGTCCAGCCAGGGAAGCGCCGGCTCACCCAACCACTCCATGGCAGTGTCGTCCGGGTGAGCGATGAAGCTCAGGCCGCCCGCCTGCTCAACGGCGCTCAGCAGGGCAGGGAGGCTGTGGGCATGGCCTGCCAGTTCAGTCTCCGCGCCAAAGACGAGCACATGGTTGCCCTGTGGGTTGCGCGTCCGGTCGTGGATTTCCTCTCCGGCGAGCAGCAACACGTAGCCGCGCGAGTCGTCTCCATAGTAGCCCTCAATCCCCCCTACACGCACGTTGTGATCGGTGAAGATCACGAAGTCCAGCCCGGCCAGAAGCGCAGCCTGAGCGACATGCTCGTGGCTGCCCTCTCCGTCCGAGTAGGGGGTGTGAACGTGGAGATTCCCCGTGTACTCGAAGTACGACATGATGCTTCCTCGTGTGGCAACGTGCGGGTGCAGCGTGCCAAGCGTACTGCATCCAGTGGACGACTGTCAAGAGAGCAAAGTAAGGGGGTCCGCGAGCAAGTTGTCGGGCATTCGCCAAAACGCCCAACGGCTTGCTCGTGGACCCTGCGCCTCAGGGTGTGTGCAAAGGTAGTCAGTGATACGTGTGACGCCGGCAGTAGCCTCACCCCCAGCCTCGCCCCGCCCGGCCAAGAACCAGACTTCGGAAGTCTTCGAAGACTCCCGAAGTCTCCTGCGGCGAGGCGCGCTAGCGCCGGGCGGGGGTGAGGCTAAGGAGCGCGACCCTGTTGTCTGACAGGTTTTGCACGCACCCGCGTCTAATGAGTGGTTGCGACAGGGTGCCGCCTGCCGTAAAATGGCGGTAGGAAGTCCCTGGTAATTCTGGAGGGAGAGGGGCGATGCGCGCATTGTGGCGAGTTGTTCTGGTATTCAGTCTTGTCCTGCTGGCGGGAAGCACCGACATCAGCAGGTCGTCGGTGTTGGCGGCTCCCTTGTTCCAGGATGTACCGCTTGAGCTTGCCTACGGCCAGACGGTGGATGGCGATCTTGGCCCGGATCAGCCGAGCGCCTTTTTCCGCTTCGACGCGCGGGCGGGCGATGTGCTGGTGATCACCATGATTGTCACGGGTGGTTCGCTCGATCCCTTCCTCGTGTTGAATAGCGCGGATCGGACTCCGCTGGCGATGGACGACAACGGCGGCGGTGAGCGCAATGCCCGCCTGAGCTATGAGGTTGCGGCGGATGGCTCGTATACCGTTCAGGCCACCCACGCGGGAGGCATCATTCCCCCGGAAGGCGGTTCCTTCACCCTCAGCCTGACCGCGACGCAGGCTGCGCTCCTTGCGGGCAGTGAGTTGCCGGGGGCGTTGGCAGGCGCGCCTTTCCTGGCACCACTGGGCGGGGCAGGGCCGCTCAACAACGAGCTTACGCGCCAGAGTCCGCTGCGGCTGTACTGGTTTGAGGCAGCGGCAGGCGAGCAGGTGGTTGTCATGCCGCAGCAGATGGCTGAATTTCAGCCCTTGGTGGCGCTGTATGATTCCGCGTTCAACGAGCTTGGTCGCGCGCAGCCAGGCATGAATCTGAGGGTGGGAATCGCTGCTGAGGGCGTATACTTCCTTGCGGTGTCGCTGCCGGGCGTGGGCAGTGTTGGGGGAGTGTTCGAGCTGTCGGTGGATAGGACGGGAGCCTCTGCAACCGGGGAGCAGCAGGAAATCCAGATTGGCCAAAGCCAGCAGGGAAGAATTGACGGGGCAATGCCTGCTGTGTCCTACCGGTTCTCCGGCATGGCTGGTGACTCGATTGTGGTCAGGATGAGCCGGACTGAGGGCGATCTCAGCGGCTACCTGGTTGTGCTGGATGCGAATGAGCAGGTGCTTGCCGAGGGGGGCGACAGTGACGGGGACGGCATCGCCGAGGTTGCGTGTGTCTTGCCGGTTGACGGGATGTATCTGATCGCCGCGACGCGCGAGGGCCAGGCGCAAGGGACGACGGCGGGCCACTTTATGCTGGAGCTGTCGGCGGGTGGGTCCTCTGCGCCGGCTTTGCCCGCTGACTACGCGGACCTGCCATTGCTGGCCTATGGCGACACAGTTGAAGGAGAAATCTCAGACGCCAAGTTCATGGATGTCTACGTCTTCCTCGGCCAGGAAGGCGATCCTATCACCATTGAGCTAAAGAGTCTGGACGCTGGCACTTCTCTCTCTGCCCTTGACCCCTTCTTGGTCTTGCTCGACGATGGCCGGATTCCGCTGGCTGAGCATGACGATATCGTGGAGGGAGTCGAGCGCGATTCGCGGCTGGAGTTCACGCTGCCGCGCACCGCCTACTATGCCATCGTCGCCACGCGCTACGATCAGGTGGAAGGCACCACCAGTGGGCCGTATTCTCTCTCGCTGTGGGGGCCGGGCGGTACCTCTGCTATCTCTTCCCTTCCAACGACCGCAGAGACGCGGCTCGCCCACCTTTCGACCACTCAGCTTATTTCTGGCGAGCCGATCCAGACGGTGTTCGAAAGAGGGGCGGGCCTGTTCGTGTTCACGGCGTTCGCCGGTACGCTGGCTGACATCTCGGTGACGACCGACCCAGGGCTTGATGTGTTGCTGATCCTGGCCGACGAGAATCTCAATGAGCTTCATGCCAGCAACTCCGGCGTGCTGAGCGGCGTCACGATCCCGGCGACCGGGAAATACCTTGTGTTGGTCGCGCCCCGCTTCGGCCCGGCGGATGACCTGGGCAGGGGCTACATCCTGGCGCTCACCCTCGCTGGCACGGGGGAGACAGGCGCAACGCCCGTCAATGGTGTGCGCCAATTGGCCTACGGTGTGGCCGTCAATGGCGCAATAGACGACGATACCACCAGCCAGATGTACAGCTTCACTGGCTCGGCAGGCGAACGTATCCAGATCACGATGAAGGCCTCGCCCGGTTCCAGCCTGGATAGTTACCTGGAGCTGCAAGACGCGAATGGTACGGTAGTGGATGCCAATGACGACATTGTGCCCGGTCAGGTTCGTGACGCGCAGATCGCCACCGAACTGCCCGCCGATGGCAGCTACATAGTCATCGCCTCGCGCTACGTTGGCCCCGATGCCGAGCCTAGCAGCGGCACGTATGAGCTACTCCTGGAGCGTGTCGGTAGCCCGGCGGAGCCGGAATCGCCCGCGACCACTGCCGAGCCGCAGATCGTCCCGCTCAGCTATGGCGAGACCGAGGCGGGCGAGATCACGGCAGACCAATACCTGCGCTTTTACGTCTTCGACGGCCAGGCCGGTGACGTGGTAACCATTCGCCTCACTCACACCAGCGGCAACCTGGATTCAGTGCTGCATCTCTACCAGTCGGTGGCTGATGGCTGGATCGAGATTGCCAGCAACGACGACAGCCCCGCCGGAGGCACCTACGAGGCGCTGCTCAGCAATATCATCTTGCCCCAGACCGCCAAGTACCTGATCGCGGTGAGCCGCTACGGATTGGAGCGCGAGACAACCATTGGCACCTTCACTATTACACTGACCCGCGAATCGTAGCAGGCATGTCATGATCTGCACCGGCCATACTGTAGCGAGAGGGTGGCGACGAGCACTTGCCCTCAGCCTGGCTCTGCTGTGTTTCGCCCTGCTCGCCCCTTGCCTGGGCGAAACCCTACCTCGCGCCAGGGCGGGAAATCTGCTGCAAGCCGGCGTCGAGGTGCAGGCCGGCCAGCCAGTCACCGGTACCATTGGCGGGGACAGCCATCGCTACATCTACATCTTCGCCGGCCAGGAAGACGAGCTTATCTCGATCAGCATGAGCCGCCTCTCAGGGGACCTTGACCCGCTTCTGCTGCTCACCGACAGCGATGGGGCCATCCTTACCCTCAGCGACGATGATGGTGGCCGCACCGATGCCCTGATTGAGTTCGAGCGCCTTCCGGCGACCGGGCGCTACTTCATCATCGCCACGCGGTTCGGGCAGGAGCACGGCACCACGACGGGCGACTTCTCTCTGCTCGTTGAGCGCATAGGCAGCGGCCCCACCGCCGACAGCACGCTGGTCTATGGCGACCAGGTGCTGGGCCGGATCACCGCCCAGGCACCGCTGGCTTTCTACTTTCTGCGGGCGCAGCGCGGAGACGTGATCACCATCTCCATGCAGCGCACCTCTGGCAACCTCGACCCGTATCTCGATCTGGCTACTCCTGACGGTATCGTGCTGCTGTCCGACGACGACGGCATGGCGGCACAGG
>JAGPFT010000497.1 GCA_018056405.1 Anaerolineae bacterium | reverse complement strand
TCTCAACCGGTCCATCCCAGAGCGCGCAGTGGTCGCAGAGAAAGCCTCAGAGCTTTTCCGACTTTCCCCTCCGCGTCCTCGTCATCTCAGCGGCTCAAGATCACTGCCCCAAAAAGCGAATGCACCCTGCGCTCGATTTTGCCTTTACAGGCTCGGCGAAGCGTGGTATAACGATACTACCCTGCCGTGCCCGTGATCCGCACATCGGTTTTGAGCCAACACCCAAACCCAGGGTATCCAGGTCAAGGCACAGACGCATTAGGATTCGTCCAAAGCCGATGTGCCTGCCAGATACCCACCTGCGAAAGCAGGTTCAAAACGTAGCGGCACACGGCATGGCGGGAGCTATTATCCCGCGCCCGGCCTTCATCACCGGGCGTTTTTTCGCCCCCTGCTGATTTATGGCTACTCCAAGTGGATTATTTCCTATCCTATTACGATGCGTGATTTTTCTTGATTCCGAGTCGGCGACTCGCTATACTATTCAGACCTATCCGGTTCGCGCCCATCACCAGGATGCCGACGAAAGATGCAGCGAGAACGTGTCGCCGATGACATCTACGTCTTCACCAGCGAGCTATACGCACAAGTCACTGCCGGAGCGATCCTCACCACCGAAGGGGCCATTCTGATTGACACCCTGGTTTTCCCCGAAGAGGCCCGTGCCATCCGGCACTTCCTGGAGAACCGGCTGGGCAGCCCCGTTCGCTACGTGATTAACACGCACTACCACGCCGACCACACCTATGGCACGTGCTTTTTCCCAGAGGCACAGCTTGTCGCCCACGCGCGCTGTTACGACCTGCTGGACACGCGCGGGCGCGAAGGGCTGCACGCTGCCCAACGCAGCACCAGTGAGCTGCGCGACGTGCAGATCGTGCTGCCGCACATGGTCTTCGAGGGTGGCACGATGAGCGTGCGCCTGGGCAACAAAACCGTCGAGCTGCGCCACTCGCCCGGCCACAGCCCGGACTCCATCGTCTGCCTGGTGCGCGAGGATCGCGTGCTGTTCGCCGCCGACACGATGATGGCCGTGCCCTACTTTGTGGACGGTAGCTACGATGACTTCGTGGCCAGCCTGCACGCGCTGCAAAACGGCGGCTTCGAGAACGTGGTGCAGGGGCACGGGGAAGTGATTCTGCGCGGCGAGGTCGAGGAAGTCATCCAGGGGCATCTTGGCTATCTGTCGCTGATTCGCCGACACGTCGAGCGCCTCCTCGACCGGGGAGCGCCGCCGGAAGCGCTCAACGCGATCACCATCGAGGATTGCGGCAAGAGCCGCATTCCGCTCAACGGGCTGGTTCAGGACTTGCACCAGGCCAATCTGCACGCGCTCTACCATCACCTGGTCGCCCAACGCCGGGGCCGCGCCTGAGCCAGTTATCGGGGTGCGCAGGGGAAAAACAAGACCCCAGTCCGGCGGACTGGGGTCTGTGTCTCATAGCGGGGGCAGGATTCGAACCTGCGACCTCCGGGTTATGAGCCCGACGAGCTGCCACTGCTCTACCCCGCATCGTGGGCAGTACTATACCAGAGCGACCGCCCTCAGTCAAGGCTCAATCGCCCGCGCACCCTGGATCATCCTGCGCGCAGCGCGTATACTGGACGGCGCACCGGCCATCCAATTCCCGTGAGCAGACCCATGACTTCTCCCAACTCTTCACCCGAACCCCTCTTGTTGGAAGCGCAGGTCGGCGAGCGCCTCCGGGCGTGCGGCCTGACCCTGGCCGTCGCCGAATCGAGCACGGGCGGGCTGATCGCCAAGCGCCTGACGGACATCGCCGGCAGCTCCGCCTACCTGATCGGCGGGGTGATCGCCTACGCCGATTCCGTCAAAGAGCACCTGTTGGGCGTTCAGGGGGAGGCGCTGCGCGCGCACGGCGCGGTCAGCGCACCCGTTGCCCAACAAATGGCCGAGGGCGCGCGTATCCTCTTGAGGGCAGACCTGGCGATCAGCGTGACGGGCATCGCCGGGCCGAGCGGTGGGACGGCGACCAAACCCGTTGGCCTGCACTTCGTCGGGCTGAGCACCGCTGAAGGGGCCTGGGTGCGCCGTCACGTGTTCGCCGGCGACCGGCGCCGCGTCCGTCACGCCGCCGCTGACGCGGCCCTGCAACTGCTGTTGGACTACCTGGATGGGAAGCTGTGAAGTTCCACGTGACCACGGTGGAGGCTATCTTCACGCCGGACGGCTGGCCGGTTCCGCGCAGCGTGACCTGGGAGGGTGCGCGCCTGCCCATCGTGGACACCGGGCGGCGCTGGCGGGCCGCTGATGGCGTGCACATCCTGGCACTGGTCGAGGATGGGCGCGTCTTCGAGCTACACACCAACGGCTCGCTGTGGCGGGCGGCGGTCGTCTCCACGCCGCCGCACTTCGCCTGAAACGATCAACACAGAGGCGTAGAGGGCGCAGAGAATCCCGCTCCAGTGAGCCATTGACATTCACGGCGAACCTCCCTATAGTGGTGTCATGAACGTGGTCCAGTTTGCACACGATGCCCGGAGCATCATGATGCGCATGTGTCGCTTGCCGTGGTCGGAGGGACTCCGGCAAGGGCGTTGCGCGCGTGAATAGCGCCCGCGCCACAAGACCACGGCAAGCAAACCGTCGAGAGCAGCAATCGGCGGTTTTTGTTTTGTAGGGAGCGATCAGTTTTCAGTGATCAGTCGTCAGTCTAGAGCGTGTTATAACCCCGGTACTCTCAACAAGGGGGAAGGGCGCTCTGTTGACCTCACCCCCTGGCCTCGCTGCGCTCGGCCTTTCCCCCTCTCCATGCATGGAGAGGGGGAGTCGAGGTGCGCCAGCGCCGAGACGGGGGTGAGGTAAAACTAAGAGACCGTTTGAGAAGTCTTTCTAACCCCTATCCCCCGGCCCCCCTTTCCCCGCAAGCGGAGAAAGGGAGAACAAGCTCAAGTCCCTCCCTGCTGGCGGGGAGGGATTTAGGGTGGGGTTGCCCTTTTTCTCAAACGGCCTCTAAGAGTCGATGCCCCAGACCGCTGGGTGAGAAAGGGACCGGAGAATCGGGGTTGA
>JAGPFT010000496.1 GCA_018056405.1 Anaerolineae bacterium | reverse complement strand
CCGCGAAGCAGTGCTGGAGTCGCGCTGGCTGGCGCGTGGCGATCTGCCCGCGTCCCTCGACCGGCGTGAGATCGGCATCTACCTCAACCGCTTGATCCGCGACGCCCGCGTATGGCTGGATGATGGCGAGCCGCACCTGGAACTGGTCCTGACCGAACAGCATCCGCGCGACGTGATCAGTCTGGCGCGGCTGGCGCGGACTCTGCGCGAGCACCCCGCCCTGCGGGCGGCTCCGCGCTGCCACCTGATCGTGCGCTTCGGACGTCCGCAGCAGGGAGCGTTCGAGGCGCGCGACGTGCCCGGCGTCGGCTGGCGGAGTTACCGGCTGCGGGCCGTGCCGGGGCCGGTCGAGGAGCGCCCCGTGACAGTGACGCACGACACGACCATCGAGAACGCCTGGCTGCGCGTGGAGGCTGACCCCCTCACGGGCCGGCTGAGCGTGCTCGACAAGGCGACCGGACGCGCCCTGCGCGATTTGAACGGGTTTGAGGACGGCGGCGACCGGGGCGACGAGTACAATTACTGCCCGCCGGAGCATGACTCATTGGTGCGGACGCCTGCCATTCCGCCGCTGATCGAGCGCGTGGACGCCGGCCCGCTGGGAGGGGCGCTACGCCTCACCCTGGCGCTCGAGCTGCCGGCGCGCCTGGCCCCACAGCGCGACGCGCGGGCTACGGAGACGGTGCGCGTGCCGGTGACGACGACAGCGACCCTGTTGCCGCATAGCCGCCGGGTGGACATCCACACCACGCTCGACAACCGGGCCGAGGATCACCGGCTGCGCGTCCTGTTCCCCAGCGGCGTGCGGGGCGAGCGGGCCATCGCCGACGGGCACTTCGACCGCATTGCCCGCGTGCCAGGGCAGCACGGCGACACGTCGGGCTGGGCCGAGCAGCCGCAGCCAACCGCGCCGCAGCGCGGCTTTGTAGCCGTCGAAGAGAACGGGCAGGGGTTGCTGGTGGCTGTGCGCGGTCTGCCGGAGTATGAGTTGATCCCCGCCGAAGAGGGCGCAACGCTGGCCGTGACCCTGCTGCGCTGTGTGGGCTGGCTGTCACGCGGCGACCTGGCCTGCCGTGTGGGGCACGCCGGGCCGGAGCTGGCCACGCCGGGCGGCCAATGTCCCGGCCCCGCCGCGTTCGACTACAGCGTGATCCCCTTTGGTGGCCCGTTCGACCTGGACACGGCGGCGCAGGAAGCGTATGCCTTTGGTGCGCCGCTCCGGGCGGCGGTCGCGCCGCTGGCCGGAGGGCCGTTGCCCGCCACGCAGACGGCGGTCGCGCTGGAACCGGCAGCGCTGGTGCTCACTGCCATCAAGCCCGCCGAAGCGGGCCAGGGGCTGATCGTGCGCTTCTACAACAGCAGCGAGACGGCAGTGGAGGGCCGGGTGCGCTTCGGCTTCCCCGTGGGGGAGGTCGTGCCGGCGAACCTGCTGGAAGCGCCCGTTGGCCCGCCGCTGGCCCTGGCCGAGGAGGGCGCGTTCGCCCTGACGGTGCCCGCCAAGCGCATCGTCACCCTGGCGGTGACGCCCGCGCCGCTCACCTGACCTCACCCCCAGCCTCGCTGTGCTCGGCTTGTCCCCTCTCCAGCATGGAGAGGGGGCAGCGAGGCGCGTCAGCGCCGAGCAGGAGTGAGGTAAGGTGAAGACCTGCCCCAGACCATAAGCCGATCTCAACGCCTGTCCGCCCCTGAACCAGGCCAGGGGGAGGGCTTTCTGCCGCACCAGACTTCCGAAGTTTTCGGAAACTTCGGAAGTCTGATCGCCGAGCGCCTGTGCCTCACCCCCTCAATTCCCCTCTCCAGCCGAGCTAGAGAGGGGGACTTTGACCGCCAGATGAGACGTTTTCCCCCTCTCTGGCTCTGGCGGGAAGGGGCGTTCGCCCATACCACGCGCCCGCAAGCCTTAACTTGGTGCGCATGGGGCGTATCGCCTACGCTCCTGCAAAAGCCCCCTGCGGCAGCGTCACGCCGGATGCCTAAGCTATCTTCTTAGAAGCCTGCGGGTCGAACGCATCGCGCATCCCGTCGCCGATGATATACAGGCACAGCACCGTCAGCACGATCAGGAAGCCGGGAAGAACCACCAGGTGCGCCCCGCGATCAAAGAAGCTCTGCGCGTTGTTGAGCATGTTGCCCCAACTGGGAGTCGGCGGCCTGACTCCCAGCCCGAGGAAGCTGAGCGCAGCTTCCGTCAGGATCAATGAGCCAACGTCAATGGCCAGGGTCACGACGATGATCGAGAAGATGTTCGGCAGGATATGAACAAACATGATCCGCCAGGAGCCGGCGCCCATCGCACGGGCCGCGACGGTGTATTCGAGTTCGCGGCGGGCCAGCGTCTCGCCGCGCACCAGTCGCATGGTGCCTGTCCAGCCCAGGAAAGTCAGGATCAGGATCAGCACAAGGACCGAGGAGCCGATTCTTTGCGCGCGCAGCACCGAGGCGACGATCAGCAGCAGAAACAGGGTGGGGATCGAATTGAGGGTGGTCACGAACCACATGAGTGCATCGTCAATGAACCCCAGCGACCCACCCTGGTAGTACCCGGCAATGACACCGATGCTCACGCCGATTAGTAGTGCGCCGATGGCTGATGAGAAGGCAATAGTCAGCGAGACGCGCCCGGCATACAACAACCGGGCCAGCTCGTCGCGTCCCAGGTCGTCCGTTCCCAGGATGTGCCCTGCTGATCCAATGGGGAGAAATCCCTCGCTGTCGGTGCTGGTGTAGCTGATGTTGAGGGCATCGGTGATAAGCGGGGCCAGCAGCGACAAGAGTCCTAGCAGCAGGACAGTGGCGACGGCGAGCAGGGTCAGATAGTCTCGGCTCAGCCGTCGCAGCGCCAGCGTGTACAGGGATTCGCTGGCACCGGTGTATTCCTCCGTCAGCGATAGCACCGCGCTGGTGCCCTCTTCGGATTTGGTCGCTGTCTGGGGAACGGATGTCGTTTTTGTTTCAGTGGTCATCGTTTGTCTACCCTAACCGAATGCGCCGGTCAATCAGCGCATACAGAATATCGGACAGCAGGTACCCCAC
>JAGPFT010000028.1 GCA_018056405.1 Anaerolineae bacterium | reverse complement strand
CTGCATCGCGCCCAGCGCCACTGCCTCGATGCGCGCTGAGCGCAGCACAAGC
Organism: Anaerolineae bacterium; assembly: GCA_018056405.1. Classification (GTDB taxonomy): domain Bacteria; phylum Chloroflexota; class Anaerolineae; order Aggregatilineales; family Aggregatilineaceae; genus UBA2029. Next base: position 13,433 of record JAGPFT010000028.1, on the reverse strand, counting down.
TGGGCCACGCGCCGGGCGCGGCGATGGACGTACCCCTCGCCGGGCGTCTTGTTCAGCAGCACGCAGACGCGCGCGCCGTCCGGCACGCCACGCAACCCCAGTTCCGGGTCGCGCAAGGCAACGGCCATCCAGGGCGGAATCAGCCGTTCGCCTTCGACGAACCCATAGCGGTCGCACAGCCGGGTCGCGTTGTAGACATGCGCCTCGTCCAGCGGCTGGTCGAGCGCGTCCACCCCAGCCACCGGCACAACCAGCGTCGTCTCCGGTGGGATCGCCGGTTCGTGCGCGCGCGGTACCTTGAACGGCAGCCGCCGCGCGCCGTCGGCTTCGATCAGCAGCACGTCGGAATTCATCGAGTCGATCAGACCGCCGATGACGGGGAGCGGCAGCCCAACCACTTTGTGCGCGTTCTGCGAGTCGCCTCCTGCGTAGAGAAAGACGAAGCCGTGCTCGCCCAGTTGATCGCGAAGATGTCCGGCAGCCACCGCGCTGTTGAATTGGATGGCCGCCGGTGCCTGGGCGATTTCGCAGGAAGCCACGCGCGTCGTCGTCGTTGCCAGCACGCGCCAACCCTCGGCACGCAGCTCCGTCGCCAGGCGAAACAGAGCCGCCGTCTTGCCGCCGGCCCCGACAAAAGACACCACATCGCCGCGCTGCACGCGCAGCGCCTCACGCAGCAGCATAGGGTGCGCTCATTTCACTGGAGGCCAGCCGAGGGGATCGTCGAGAAGGGTGTCTCCGCGCAGCAACGGCGCAAGCTGCGGCGCACTCAGGATCGCTTCTAGCACACCGCCGCCAATCGCCAGCGCCTTCTCGGAGATGGTGAAGCAGTGCTCGCGCATACCGCGCGGGTCCACGTCGCCGATCTTCAGCCCCGCCGTGACCGGCACCGACGGGTGAATCAGCCCGCGCAGCACCCCGTCGAACGGAGCGCGGACTTCCTCCCCGCTGACAGTCGCCAGCACGTCACCCGCGCGCACGGCGTCGCCAATCGCCGCCAGCGGCACGACCGTGCCTGCACACGGGGCGCGCAGCACGCGCTCAAGCGTGCGCCCCTGGACGCCGCCCGGCCTGCCGGTGTCCGCCTCTGCCGCCCCCTGCCAGATCACACGGCCCAGGAAGTGCCCCCGATTCGTCTCGATCACCGCGTGGCAGTCCTCGCCGGCGGTGAAACCCGGCCCCATCCCGATGACCAATGGCGCGTCGGCCCGCGCCGTGCCTAGATTGCGCTTGGCGAGGCGCGCATCCACCACGACCGCCGGACGCAGCGCGCCAATGCTCGCCCCGCCGGCGTCAACCAGCACCGGCACCTCGCCAGCGGCCTGCACTTCGGCGATCTCGCCAGAATGGGCCACGCGCCGCGCCGTGACGCCCTCCACTGTGATGCTACCGTCGAACACCGCCGACGCAAAGGCGACGGCCCGCCGGATGGCAAGCGGGCGTTCCAGCTCAATCACCAACACTGGAAAGCCCGCCTTCACCAGCCGGTAGACCACGCCGGAAGCGAGGTCGCCCCCGCCCCGGACGATCACGGAGACGCGGCTAAATAGCACCGAGGCCCTTCTCGCGCAGCCGGGCCACCACCCGCTCCGGCGTCAGCGGAATGCGGTCAAACCACACGCCGGTCGCGTCGTGCACCGCCGCCACAATAGCCGGGGCAAGCGGGATGAAAGGCATCTCGGCCATGCCCCGCGCGCCCCAGGGACCGCGCGGATCGGCATATTCGAGGATGACTGATTTGGTCTCTTCTGGGATGTCCCAGATCGTCGGGATCAGGTAGGTTGACAGAGCGGGGTTGAGGATGCGCCCGTCTTTGGTCACCAGGTTCTCCATGATCGCGTACCCCAATGCCTGGACGACCGCGCCCTCCACCTGCCCCTCGATCAGGTGCGGGTTGATCGCCTTGCCGACATCGTGCGCCGAGACCACGCGCACCACCCGCACGTGCCCGGTCTCCACATCCACCTCGACCTCGACGAATTGCGCCATATAGCCATAGGAGACGTTCGGCTCGCTGCGCCCGGTTTCGGGATCGTAGGGGGTCGTCTTGGGCGCGCGGTACTGATAGGTGGCAATGGCCGGGCGCTCTTCGGCCCGCCACTTCTCCAGCGCCAGCTCCGCCGCCCCCTTGATCGCATTGCCGGCCATGAAGGTCATGCGCGAGGCCGACGTGCTCCCCGAATTGCCGGCGTGTGCCGTGTCGTGGCCAAGAAGCTCCACCTTCTCCACTGGCACGCCAACCACTGCGGCGGCCATCTGCGCGAAGACCGTGTGCGCGCCCTGGCCCACGTCCGCGCCCGCCTCATGCACCACCACGCGCTCGATCTCGGTGGAGCCGTGTAGCTCCACAGTCGCCCAGTTCCCTTCGGGCGCGCCAAAGCTGAAACCGATGTTCTTGAAGCCCATCGCCATGCCGACTCCGCGCCGTTTGGCCGGGTCCGCTGGCTGCGCAACGGGCCGGCGCTGCCACTGCCCGCCCATGTGCTCCCAATAGCCGCTCTGCACCGCGCCGTCGGCCAGGACGCGATCCAGCGTGACGCCAGGCGGCAGCGGCGAGCCTACCACAGTGATGCTGCCATCCTTGAGCACATTCATGGCACGCAGCGCGACCGGGTCCATACCCAGCGCCTCGGCCAACTTGTTCATCTGGCCTTCAGCGGCAAAAGCGCCCTGCGGCCCGCCAAAGCCCCGGAACGCACCGCTGGGCACGTTGTTGGTGTAGACGGCATAGCTGTCCACATGGGCGTTAGGGATGACATAGGGGCCGCAGACCATCAGGTGCGCGTTGCCGAGCACTTTGGGGGAAGTATAGGCATACGCACCTGCGTCAGCGATGATCTCCGCCTCCGCAGCGACCAGCCTGCCCTCTTTCGTCGCGCCCCACTTCGCCCGGATGGTCATGGGATGGCGCTTGTGATGCCCAATGATGGACTCTTCGCGGCTCCAGATGATCTTGACCGGGCGCTGCAATTTCCACGCGGCCAGGCCGAGCACGATCTGAACGGACACATCTTCGCGCCCGCCGAACGCACCGCCGATGGCTGGATAGATGATCCGCACCTGCTCTTCGGGCAGTCCCAGGGCATGAGCGACCTGCTGCTGATCTTTGTGCACCCATTGCCCGGCCACCACCACTGTGACGCGGTCCTCTTCGTCTATATAACCCAGCCCGGCCTCCGGCTGGAGGTAGGCGTGCTCCTGCGTGCCGGTGTGATACTCGCCCTCCACCACGATCTCAGCCTGCGCCCAGCCCGCCGCCATGTCGCCATGACGGATACGGTAGTGAACGAGCACATTGCCCTGGGCGTGCGCGTGAAGCTGGGGCGCACCTTCTTTCAGCGCCTCCTCCGGGTCAGCGACCACCGGCAGGTCTTCATAGGTGATGTCAATCAAGCGGGCTGCTTCGGCAGCCGCCGCCTCGCTGTCCGCCACGACCAGCGCCACCTGGTCGCTGACGCAGCGCACGACGTCCGCGCCCTCTTTGGCACTGCCCGGCCCGCATAGCACCGGCTGATCAGGAATCCCCAGCCCGTATTCGTTGACCGGCACGTCTTGGGCAGTGAACACCGCCACCACGCCGGGATAGGCTTCGGCTTTGCTCGTGTCAATGGCCGTGATGCGCGCGTGGACGCGATCCGCAAAGCGAATCTTCATCCACAACTGGTTTTGCATATCAATATCGCCAGGGTATACAGTTTCGCCAGTGACCTTGCCTACCGCGTCAAGGCGGCGCACGCTCTGGCCGATCAGCAACTCTTTTCCGCTCACTGCTTCTCTACGCTCCTTGCCACGGAACCACATGGCAGACAAATCAGGGCGTTGCTCGCTGCTCGCTGCGCCGAGGGCGTGGAGTTCATAGCACGCTCTAGCCTTTCTTGCGTTTGAACTCCCGCTCCTGCCGTTTCACCTCTTTGAGGTCTTTCTTGAGCTGCTTGACGACCGCTTTCTTGTTGGCCGGGGGAGGCCCCATCTGCTTCCACGCGCGGCGCTCCGGGTCCGTGCCGTAGGTGGCCACGCCGACGGCCAGCATCGCCAGACCCATCAAGACCAGCCACAGCACCGCAGCCACCAGTATCTCGACGATGTTGTTACCATGATAGCGTTCGCTGTCGGCATACCAGTCATAACTGGCGAACTGCCGGCGTAAGTCGCCGTAGGCATCGTCAATGGTCTCGCTCTGTTCGCGGCCCAGATCAACCAGCGGGAAAGCGATCAGATAGGACGAGACCGCCAGCAGCACGGCCAGCGTCAGACCAATAATCGGCAGCCAGCGATTCGTCCGCCGCTCCCGTTTCTGAGGCACATACCTGCTCATCGCCCCCTCCTCCCGCCACGCGCGGTCCTGGCCTCCGCCAACCTCACCCCTGGCTTCCTCTCCCCGTGCGGTTCAGGGGCGGACAGGCAGATGAGAATCACTGAGATGGGCAAGGTGATAGTGTGTGCGATAGTAGCCCCACCCCTAAATCCCCTCCCCACGTGGTGGAGAGGGGACTTCATAGCGGCCTGACTCCCCCTCTCCACCACGTGGGGAGGGGGCCGGGGGGTGAGGCTAGACGTGAGATGTGCGCCTGTCTTCACCTTCACTCAACACCTATCCGCCCCTGAGAGGCCATTTGAGAAGAAGGACAACCCCACCCTAAATCCCTCCCCGCCAGCAGGGAGGGGCTTGAGCTTGCTCCCCCTTTCCCCGCAAGCGGAGAAAGGGGGCCGGGAGGATAAGGGTTAGAAAGACTTCTCAAACGGTCTCTGAATCCCGTGCGGAGAAGAGATTTTCAATCCGAAATCCCCCTCCGCTCAGATCGTCTTTCAGGCACCATCTCTCTGGGCGGCCTGCTCAAAGGCCTGCACGATCTTGTAGTACCCTGTGCAGCGACACAGGTTGCCGGTGATGCTCTGCTCAATCTGCGCGCGCGTCGGGTGGGGGTGCTCTTCCAACAGCTTCGCGCCGGACATTAGGAAGCCGGGCGTGCAGTAGCCGCACTGAACAGCGCCCGCGTCCACGAAAGCCTGCTGCAACGGGTGCAGCGTCCCGTCCTCTGCTGCCAGCCCCTCGACCGTCGTAATCTGCGCCCCATGCGCGCGCGGCGCGGGCACCAGGCAGGCCATCACCGCCACGCCGTCGAGGAACACAGTGCACGCGCCGCATTCGCCTTCGGCGCAGCCCTCTTTGGTGCCCGTCAGACCCACGTCCTCGCGCAAGAAACGGAGCAGCGTCTTGTTCGACGCGCCCGTGATCGAGTACGTCTGGCCGTTCACTGTCGTGACAATCGTATCGCCGAGATCGTCTTCGTGGCGGACGAGCGCTGGCAGCGGCTCCTGCACCGTCGCCCGGTGAGCGCCCCACAGCATCGCCGGCTCGTCCGGCCAACCCTCGCGCTCAGTCCCCGCGTGCAGCGCGCGCAGCGCCCGCGCTACGAGCACGCGGCACATCTCCGTGCGGTAAGCCGCACCACTGCGCACATCGTCAATGGGCGCGGGCGCTGCTGCGGCCAGGCGCGCCGCCTCGCGGATCACCTCGTCGCTCAGCGTCCTGCCCTGCAAGTACTGCTCCACGACAGGCACGCGCAGAATCGTCGGAGCCACGCTGCCCAGCGTGATCGCCGCGCGGGTGATGGCCTCACCCTCAAAGCCGAGCACCACCGCCGCATTGACCACCGAGATCGCCTGGGCGTTGCGCAGCCCCAGCTTGAGGAAGATGCCGCGCTCGTGTCTGCCCAACGCCGGGAAAGTGATCGCCGTCAGCATCTCATCGGGGGCCAGCGTCGTCTGGCGCACGCCCTTGTAGAATGCCGGGAAATCCAGCGTGCGCTCGCCGCGCAGCGAGGTCAGCGTCACCGTGGCGCCCAGCGCCCACAGCGGCGTGATCGTGTCATTGGCCGGGCTGGCCGTGATCACGTTCCCGGCCACAGTGCCCCGGTTGCGAATCTGCGGCGCGCCCACACTCCACGCGGCCTGCGCCAGCGGTAGCGCCCGCTCAACGACCGCCCGGCTGCCCACCAGATGGTTGTGCGTGACCAGCGGGCCAAGCCGGATGGTGTCGCCTCGCACAGTAATCTGGTCCAGGCCGGGTACGCGCGTGATGTCCACCAGCGTATCCACACCGGCCCGCGCGCCGCGCTCCAACTCCAGCAGCAGGTCGGTCGCGCCGGCCACGATTCGCGCGCGCGTACCGAACTGCGCCAGCAAGTCGAGCGCCTCTTCGACGGACGTAACGCTATAGTAATTCTGCCACATGCACGAACCCTATCCTTTGCGTTGACCTGCCAACTGCTCCTGCGAGAGCAATACTAGCATAGAAGAGAGCACTTGCCTAAAGCAGACTTCCCCTGGGTGTGTGCAATATTGCCAGTGACTCGCTCGACACGAAGGCTTGACCTCACCCCCAGCCTCGCTGCGCTCGGCTTGCCCCCTCTCCACAACGGAGAGGGGGCGGCGAGGCACGCCAGCGCCGAGCAGGGGTGAGGTAAACCAGGGCGCAGCAAAGCAACGCCCCTACCTGCCAGGTTTTGCACGCACTCCTCCCCCACTCAAGGGACTTCGACCACCATGTACGGGTTCACGTTGAGCACGGTTGTGCCGGCGAAGACCGTTCGCCGGGGACGGCGCGTGTCCCACGTATCCACATGGCCGTGCAGCAAGAACATGGGCCGTCCCACACGCATCAGCAACCGGAAAGCATTGAACCCGCGATGGGCATGGTCTTCTGCGATGTCGTGAATGTGACGCGGCGGAGAGTGCGCCACCAGCACATGCGCGCCGTAGCCCGCCCACGCCCGCCGCACGACCATGCGCGGCAGCAGGCGCAGCACATAAACCATCATCTCGCCCTGGGTATACTGGGCCTCACCCTTGTTATAGCAGATTGACCCTTCCAGCCCCACGAACAGGTGCTTCTGAAACTTGAGGAAGCGCAGGTGCAGGTTGTCACCGCCTGGCTGATGAGGGCCATAGTTGGTGTCGTGATTGCCCCGCACAAATAATAGTGGCAGCGTCAGCACCGATCCGATGAGATCCAGGTACGCAACGGGCATATCGCCACAACTCACCAGGACATCCACATCCGCATAGAACCTGCGCAAATACACCGGATTGCTCAGTTGGGGCTGCACCACATCGCTGACCGCCAGAATCTTCACTACAACACTTTCTCTTGGCGCGCTCACTCTCGCTCAGCAGGCTTGCCCGACCATTGCAGCGACTCACCACTGCCGCCGCGCTGCGCCCGGATCACCTCGCCCATGATGCTCACAGCGATCTCCTTGGGCGTCTCAGCGCCGATGGACAGCCCAATCGGGGCGTGGACGCGGTCGAGATCGGCCTGGGCCACCCCCTTCGCGCGCAACGCCTCAGCGGTGAGCATCCAGCGGCGGCGGCTCCCGATCAGCCCGATGTAGGGCACGTCTGTGCGCAGCAGCGCGGGCAGCAGCGCCTCGTCCACGATCAGCCCGCGCGTCACAACGACGATGTACGTCCGCGCCGTGATCGGGGCCTGCTCCACCAGGTCGCCCGGCGCGACCGTCAGGTACCCGTCCATGCCCGGAATCTGCTCCGGCGTGGCATAGTCGGGCCGGTCATCGCTGACGACGACGCGATAGCCCAGCCATTTCGCCAGTTCAGCAACGGCCTTGCCCACGTGTCCCACGCCGATGACCAGCACCGTCGCCGGGGGCAACAGTGGCTCGACGTAGACGCGCACCGACCCGCCGCACACGCCCGGATCGCCAGACTGCGGATCGGCCAGATCGTAGCTGACGATGCGGCTCTCTCCGCTGCGCATCGCCATCTGCGCCTCGGCGATGACAAACGCTTCCACCTGCCCGCCGCCCACCGTGCCCACGATCTGTCCGTCCGGCCAGACCAGCATCTTGCTCCCTGCCTGGCGCGGGACGGAGCCTTGCGTCTCCACGACGATGGCCAGCGCAGCGAGCCGCCCGTCCTGCTGAGCGGCGAGCGCCGCCTCAAACACGGCTCGATCTTCGCTCACACGCGCTCCTTTCGGCTCATCCAGCCTGCGCCTGCCCATGCAGCGCCCGCCAGACGCGCTCCGGCAGCAACGGCCCGTGCGTCATACGGATTCCGGCGGCGTCGTACAGCGCGTTGGCCAGCGCCGGCCCCACGCCGTCCAGCGGAATCTCGGCGACAGCCTTCGCCCCGAACGGGCCGCTCGGCTCGTAAGTCTCGATGAAGATGACGCCCATCTCTGGCACCTCGTCGGCGCGGTAAATCTTGTACGGGCCGAACTGCGGGTTGGTCATGCGCCCCCCGGCGTCGAAGGCCATTTCCTCGCAGTGCCCGTAGCCCAACGCCTGCACCATGCCCCCCTCGACCTGGCCGCTGGCCGTCAGCGGGTTGACGATCACGCCTCCGTCAACGGCCATCACCATCTCGTCCACTGTGAACTGGCCCGTCTCGGTGTCCAGCGTCACCGTCACGTACTGCGCGGCGAAGGGCGGCGGCGAGTCCGGGCTGACATAGCTGGCCACAGCCATGATCTGCTGCTGGTGCTCGTGATGCAGGCTGTCAAGGGCGATCTCGCGGTGCGTCACACTGCGCCCGTCCGGGGCGTGAGCGGCGCGGTCGCGCAGCACGATGTCTTCCGGCGCGACGGGCGAAGCGCCCGCGTCCTGCTGGTTGAGCACCCGCGCGGCGACTTCGCGCATCTGCGCGGCGACCTTCTCGGCGGCGAGCACCGTCGCCCGCCCGGAGATGTACGTTGTGCTGGACGCATACGCACCCTTATCGAATGGGGTGAAGTCTGTATCTGACGAATAGGTGATGAAATCCTCCGGCGCGCAGCCGAGCACCTCCGCCGCCATCTGCGTCAGCACTGTGTCCGAGCCGGTGCCCAGGTCGGTCGCGCCGACCAGCAGGTTGAACGAGCCATCATCGTTGATCTTGATGCTGGCCGCGCCCATATCCAGGCGAGAGATAGCCGTGCCCTGCATCACCGCCGCCACACCGATTCCCCGCCGCAAATGAGGCTTGCCCGGCACCTGGTGCCAGGCCGGATTGCCGAATCGCTCGTGCCAGCGGATCGCCTTCGCGCCCTGCTCCACGCACTCGGCCAGCCCGCACGACTGGATGTACTCCGGTGCCGCCTCGCGGCCCTCGCTCCAGGCTTTGCTGGCCGGGTGCTCGTCGCCGCTCTTGATCGCGTTGTTCAGGCGGAACTCCAACGGGTCCCAGCCCATCTCGCGGGCGATCCACTCCATCTGCTGCTCCACCGCCCAGAAGCCCTGCGGCACGCCATAGCCGCGATAGGCACCGCTCGGCGGCGTGTTGGTATAGACGACATCCGCGCGGAACTTGATGTTGGGCGCGTTGTAGAGCGACATGGCCTTGTGGCCGGTATTGCCGGCGACGGTCATGGCGTGCGCGCCGCAGGCCCCGGTGTCGCTGAGCGCGTGCATCTGGTTGGCGACGATCTTCCCATCGCGGGTCACGCCCGTCTTCAGCGTCAGGACCATGGGGTGGCGCGAGCGGCTGGCGTAGAACTCCTCTTCGCGCGTGTATTCCAGCCGCACCGGGCGACCGGTAGCAATGGTCAGGTGGGCGCAGATGTCCTCGATCAGCACTTCCTGCTTGCCGCCAAAGCCGCCACCGATGCGCGGCTTGATCACGCGGATACGCTTTTCCGGCAGGCCGAGCACAGGGGCCAGGATACGCCGCGCGTGGAACGGCACCTGCGTGCTCGTGCGGATCACCAGGCGGTCGTCCTCGTCCCACCAGGTCACCACGACGTGCGGCTCCAGCGGCGTCTGCTGCACCTTGGGGCTGTAGTACGTCGCCTCAAAGATGCGGTCAGCCTGGGCGAAGCCCGCCTCCACGTTGCCCACTTCCCAGTCCACAACAGCGGCCAAGTTGCGCGTCCTGTCCTCGATGTGCCAGCTTTCCGGCTCGTCGTGCAGGATGGGCGCGCCCTCTTTCATGCTCTCGCGGGGGTCGAAAACCGCCGGCAGCATCTCATACTCGACCTCGATCAGTTCCAGCGCTTTGCGCGCGATCTCTTCCGTCTCCGCCGCGACCGCCGCCACCCGGTCGCCGACGAAGCGCACCTTGGTGTCCAGGCTGTAGTTGTCGTGCGGCCCCGGCTCTGGGTCGCTCTGCCCCGCCGTCGTGTACGGCACGCGCGGCAGGTCTTGGTGAGTCAGCACGGCATGCACGCCGGGCAAGGCGCGCGCCCGGCTGGCGTCAATGCGCTTGATGAGCGCGTGCGCGTGCGGGCTGAGCAGTAGCTTGCCGACCAGCATCCCGCGAAACTCAATATCGTCGGTGAAGGCCGGCTTGCCCTGGACGAGCTTGCGCGCATCCACCTTGCGCGCGGGCTTGCCCACCTGTTGCAGCGTGTCTGCTTCTGGCGCGACGAGCATCACTGGCAGCGTCCGCGTGGTCACCTGCGGCGCGCCCGGCTGTTCCTGCGGCGAGTCGGCGGGGGGCAGCCCGTCCTCGTCCCACCCCGCCGACCGCCTGAAGACTTCCGCCGGCACCGGAATGGCTCGCTCCGGCCCGATCGGGGTAACCTCCTCGCCGCGCAGCATCGCCGCCGCACGCAGCACCGCCTCCACCGGCTTGACGTAGCCCGTGCAGCGGCACAGCACGCCCGCCAATGCGTCGCGCACGTCGCTTTCGGTCGGGCGGGGATTGCGATCCAGCAGCGCCTTCGTCGCCAGGATCATCGCCGGCGTGCAGTAGCCGCACTGGATGGCTCCTGTTTCCACAAAGGCCACCTGAAGCGGGTGCAATGGCTCCGACCCGCGCCAGCCACGTTCCTGCGCCCCGCCGACGCCCTCAATCGTCACGACCGACCGGCCCGCGACCTGCGCCGCCAGGATCAGCGACGAGACGACCGGCGCGCCGTCCAGCAGCACCAGGTCCGCGCCGCTCACGCCCTGGTCGTCGCCGTACTTGACGCCCCAAACTCCGTGACGGCGCAGCAGGCGCAACAGACTCTCGTTCGGCGCGGCATCCAGCGCCACCGCCTCACCATTGAGCGAAAAGGTAATCTTCACTGCACGGTCTCCTCAACCACAATCTCACCGATGAACAAACGCCCGTCAGGGCCAGCGCCCACGCCCGTCACCGGGTAGCGGACGCCGGTGCGCGCCTCGAACATACCCAGCGCCACCACATACGTGCCAGGGAGCAAGTCTTCGGGCAGCGCGACCGTGTATGTGTCGGTCAGGGTGCCAGGCAGCCAGTTGGCCGGCGGCAATGCGCCTCCGCCCGGACGGGTGACTACCTGCGCGACCGGCTCTGTGTCCACCCTGTCCCTATTATACAGGTGTACGAAGACCACGCCGTCTCCTGCGCCGGGCGCTGGCCCCTGCCACACAGCGCGAACGGCAACCTGCCCGCCAGCCCCATCCACAGGCGGCGTATAGGCGAGCGCCACCTCAAGCAGGCGCACCGTTCCCTCTTCGCCGAAGACCGCGACCGGCTGCCCCTCGCCCACGATTTCAGGATTGAAGTCTCCCTGGTACGCCCAGTGGTAGTACGGCGAGTAGGCATCGCTACGGGGGTCGTCCACGTCCGCCTCGATGCGCACCCGCGTGCGCGTCCCGGTGATCTGCGCGGCGGGCACCCAGGTGACGATCTCGACCCAGCGCCCCGGCACGGCAGGCTGCACGCGCTGCGCGACGCGGACGCCGTTGACGGACACGGCCAACGGCACGCTTGTCCGCCCGTGAGCGCGCGTGACCAGCAGCAGGTCTTCGCCGGGCTGCGTGCGCAGGGTGAACGCCTCACCGCCGGTCAGGACACGCCCGCCGTCGCTTCCCCGGCACGCTTCCTCGTCAGGCAGCCCGCAGGTATGGTACCAGTGCGTGTAGACCTCAGTGACGAAGCCAGGCGGGGACTCGTCCTGCCACCAGGCGTAATCGTGCTCGTTCTCGCTGCTCAAGTTGGCGACATCTACCGCGTCCACCAGCGCCAGCCCGCGCACTGCCTCCAGCGTGGACCCCTGCGCGGCGATCTCTTCGGGGCGCGTGGTGCTCCAGTCCGCCGCGTACACCGCCTGGTAATCCGCCGCCGCCGCGACGTTGTGCTCGCCCAACGTCACCGGGAACTCGGCCAGTACGTCGCCGAAGACGCCCGCATCCAGCAGGTAGCGCAGCCCCTGCACGTCCGGGTAGATGGCGAACGCGCCGGGCCGGTAGCGGCTGTGCGCCATGTGCTCGTAGATCGCACCAGGACCCTGCCGCCACGACCGCGCCGGGCCGGGCAGCGTCAGACCGACCACATCGTACAGCGGATGCTCGCTGAAGTAACCCATCATGCCCACATCGTGCACGCCAATGCGCGGCGCGTCCGACTCCGCCGGCAGGTTCTCGCGCGCCCAGCGGGCCATCGGCACCTGCTGGTCGCGCACGACGGCCACATTCTCGCCGTAGTAGCCGGCGAAGCTGAGCGCCGTCAGCAACGAGGGGAGGAGTATCAGAGCGGGCAGCGCCCAACGCCACGCCCGCCACCCCGCGCGGGCAGCCAGCCCGTCGCCCAGCCCGCGCGCCGTCCACGCCGCCGCCGGGTAGAACAGCGCCATCGCCGGAAGCTGGTAGCGCTTGAACTGCCAGAAGGCCGTGTCGAGCGTGGCCACCGCCGCCGTCAGCAGCAGGATCGTCGCCAGAGCCAGGGCCGCCGCGTTGACGCGCCGCCCCCGCCAGGCCAGCCACGCGCCGGCCAGCAAAGCTCCTAGCGCCGCCGGAGCGAGCAGCGGCGAGGTGAAGGTGCCGAAGTCCGCGCTGCGCCCGACGAGCAGCTCGCCCCACATGCGCCCGAAGGACGAAATTACGTCCACCAGCCGCTCGCTGAGCGGCGCGCCCGTGTTCGCCAGCAGCGACTTGGCCTGCATCCCCGACGCCGACGCGCTCCCCGTCGCCGCCCAGTTGAGCGCGGGCTGGATCAGCGCCGCCGCAACCGGCAGGACGAGCAACGCCCCCAGGCGCAGCCGCTCCCGCTTCTCGTGCGGCCACCTGCGCCGCACCCCCAAGGCGATGACCGCCAGCGCCGCCACGATGACGCCCTCCGGGCGGGTCAGCACCGCCAGCGTCCCCGCCCCCGCTGCCAGGCGGAGGCGATCCTGCTGCGCGGCATAGAAGGTCAACAGGGTAAGGAAGAGAAAAAGCGCCGTCTCCATGCCGCTGAGCGCCGCCCACACGAACGGCCCCGTCACGGCGTAGGCCAGGGCCAGAGCCAGGGCGTACCCGGCCCCGCCCGGCTCTTCGGCCAGCGGACTGGCCCGCCCGATCAGGTAGACCAGCCAGGCCGATCCGAAGAAGGCCAGCGCGCCGATGCCCAACGCCCAGTACGCCAGCGCCCAGCCATCGAAGCCCGCCGCGTAGCCGAGCGCCAGCAGCGGCGCGTAGAGCAGGCTGGTCGCGCCAGAGGTCGGCGGGTCGCCCGGATAGTAGGTCATCGGCTGGCCCGCCGCCCACTGG
>JAGPFT010000495.1 GCA_018056405.1 Anaerolineae bacterium | reverse complement strand
CCCTGGGTGCACTTCGTGCTCACCGTTGAGGGCGAATTCGAGCACCCCACGCTGTACCTGCCGGTGCCGTTCGGGATGCTGGTGCTGCTGTGGTTCACCCGGCGGCAGTGGTGGGCGGCGGATTCCATGCTTCTGCCCAGGGAGACGGCATGATCGCTGGGCGGCGGGCATATGGGCTGCTGGGGGCGCTGGCCGTGGCCTGGGGGACGCTGCTGGCGCTGCTGTTGGAGCAGCCCGGCTACACCGACGCCTACTACTACTTCAACGCGGCCCAGCGCCTGGCCGAGGGACACGGCCTGAGCGACCCCTACCTGTGGACGTATTTCAACGCCCCCGACCGGCTGCCCGGCCCTAGTCACACCTACTGGATGCCGCTGCAGTCAGTGATTGCGGCGGCAAGCATGGCCGTTGGTGGCGCGACCTTTCGCGCGGCGCAGGTGCCGTCCGTGCTATGTTACGCCGGGCTGGTGCTGATCGCGTTTCGGTTGGGCGAGCGGCTTGGCGCAGGGCGGCGCAACGCCTGGATGGCCGCGTTGCTGGTCATGTTCAGTGGCTTCTACATCCCCTACTGGGTGACGACCGACACCTTCGCGCTGTTTGGCCTGGTGGGAGCGCTGGCGCTGCTGGCGTTGGGGCGCGCCGGCGAGGGGCGGTCTCTGCGCTGGTATGCGGTCGGCGGGGCGCTGAGCGGGCTGGCGCACCTGGCCCGCGCCGACGGCGTGCTGCTGGTCCTGGTGCTGGTCGCGGTAGCTTTCTGGCGGCCCCGGCCAGGGCGCTGGATGGATGAGCTGCGCGCGGCAGGCGTGGGGTTGCTGGCTTATGGGATCGTCATGCTGCCCTGGTTCGCGCGCAACCTGGACGTGCTCGGCACGCCTCTGCCACTGGGCGGCGCGGACACGATCTGGATGCGCAGCTATGATGAGCTGGTGCGCTACCCGCCGGGCGCATCCGCTGGAGATTTCCTGGCATGGGGAATTGGCCCGATTCTGCGCTCGCGGCTGGAAGCGCTGGTCAACAACCTGGGCACCTTCGTCGCTGTAGAAACGTGGGTGATCCTCGGCCCGTTCGCGCTGCTGGGATGGTGGCGGCGGCGCTCGCTGGCGCTGGTGCGCGCGTTCGCCCTCTATGCGGTGGCTCTGCACCTCGTCATGACTTTTGTCTTCGCCTTTCCCGGTTACCGGGGTGGACTGTTCCATTCGTCCGCCGCGCTGCTGCCTTTCTGGGCGGCGCTAGCAGTCGTGGGTCTGGATGAGAGCATCGCCTGGGCCGCGCGGCGGCGGCGCTGGCGGCCTGCCGAGGCATCCGCCGTGTTCAATGGGGCCGCCGTGATCCTCGCCCTGGCGCTGACGCTGAGCGCCCTCAGCGCCAAGCTGGACGGCTGGAACGACAACGCACGCTTCTACCGCCAGATTGCGCGCGATCTGCCGGCGGGCGCGGTGCTCATGGTCAACGATCCGGTGGCGCTGTATTACCATACGGGGCTGAGTGGCGTGGTGGTGCCCGATTCTGACCCGGATGTGGTGCCGGAGATCGCAGCGCGTTATGGCGTGACGCATTTGTTGCTGGACGCCAACTGTACCGCGCCGTTCAGTGGGTTGTTTGTGGGGGACGACGCGCGGCCCTTTCTGCGTTTGGTTCAGCATTACGGGACGGACACACCGGAGCGCGATGACGACCGGCTGCTGTTTGAGATCGTGCGGGGAGAGGCTGCTCCATGACCCGGCTGCGGCATGTGGCCGCGCGCGATGACCTGATCGTGCTCGTCCTGGCGGCGATTGGCGTGCTGCTGTACGTCGCGGCGGCGCTGCAACGGGGCGGCGCTGGCTATCCGCTCGACGATGCCTGGATTCACCAGACCTATGCGCGCAACCTGGTCGAACACGGCGAGTGGGCGTTCGTGCCGGGCCAGCCAAGCAGCGCCTCGACCGCGCCTCTGTACTCGTTGCTGCTGGCAGGAGCCTATCTGCTGGGCGTGTCGCACTTCGCGTGGACGTTCGCCCTGGGCGCGCTGAGCCTGAGCGCCGCCGGCTGGGTCAGCGCGCGGCTCGCTGGACATCTCTGGCCAGACGTGAGCGGCGCGCGCCTGTGGACAGGGGTGCTGGTCGTGCTGTCCTGGCACCTGGTCTGGGCGGCAGCCTCCGGCATGGAGACAATGCTGTTCACGGCGCTGGCCCTGGCGCTGGTCTGGGCGACCTGGGCCGATGCCCGCCCCGCACAGCCAGACTTGTGGCCGCGCCAGGCATTGCTGCACGGAGCCAGAGCGGGAGCGGTGAGCGCGGCGCTGACGCTCACCCGGCCCGAAGGTGCTGCGCTGGTGGCGCTGGCCGTTGTGCTGCGCGCGGCGGCGGGGGGGCGCGACGCCTGGCGCTGGCGTTCTCCTATCATGTTGTGGGCGGTTGGTCTGGCTCTCACCTGGGCGGCGATCTGCGTTCCGGCGGCGGCGCTGAACTGGCACCTCAGCGGGACGCTGCTGCCGGATACAGCGGCAGCGAAGCAGGCCGAGTACGCGCCGATCAGCGAGCGATGGTCGCTGCCGGAGCGATATGCGCGTATGGTTGCGCCCTTGCTGGCCGGGCACCTGTCGCTGGCGCTGCCGGGGCTGCTGGTGGGCTGTGCCAACCTGATACGGCGCGTGCGGCAGGACGGGCGTGCCCTCATCTACGCGCTGCCTCTGTTATGGGCGGTGCTGCACGTGTCCGCTTACGCGCTGCGGCTGCCCGCCAACTACCAGCACGGGCGCTATGTGATGCCGGCGCTCCCGGCACTGCTGGTCTTTGGGGTAGGGGGTACGCTGGCGCTGGTGCAGCGGGCGCGGCGATCTGCGGCGGGTCGCGTGCTGTCGCGCAGCCTGGCCCTGGCGCTGGTGGTTGTGACCGCCGGATTCTGGCTCATCGGCGCGCGGCAGTACGGCGCGGACGTGCGAATCATCAATACGGAGATGGTTGCTACGGCCCGATGGGTGAGGGCGAATCTGGCTGAAGACGACCTGCTCGCCGTGCATGATATTGGCGCGGTGGGCTACTTCGCGCCGCGTCCCATCCT
>JAGPFT010000494.1 GCA_018056405.1 Anaerolineae bacterium | reverse complement strand
GGCGACGACACATGGGTATAGGCGGGCCGCTCGGCACACCGCAAGGGCCAGGGCCAGGCCAGTCGCGCAAGGCACCGCCGCCGCCTGAGCCGCCGCGCGGTATGCTGCGGCGCGTGCTGGAGCGCGTGTTGCCCAAACGACGATAGCGCCAACCAGCCCGCGCGCGCTTGGCCCCCCACCAGCGCGCCGCGCCCTCGGTCTGTGTCCGCCGGGGGCGTGTTTTATCCCTGCGACTTGGTTGACTTCCTCCCTCAGACGTGCTAAAATAGGGTATGATATTAAAACACAGCGCCACTTACCAACCGAAGGGCCGCCGGCGATAGCCCGCCAGACGGCCCCTGAGCACCATAGGAGAAGCTACGATGCTCACCACCTATCAGTATACACCAGGATACGCCATGCCCCGCAGAACTGAGATCATCGACCCGCGCGCAGCCGCGCCACTGCCCCGCGCCCAACTGGTGGCGCTGGTCACGGACGGCTGCGACAGCCCCCACACCCGCCGCAACTATAGCGCCGCCGTGAACGACTTCATGGACTGGTACGAGGCCGCCGGCCATCCCCTACTGAACAAGGCGACGATCAGCGCTTACAAACGGCACCTACAGGAGACGGTCAGCGCACGGACGGGGCGACCATTGTCGGCGTCCGCCAAGAACTTGCGCTTGATTGCCGTGCGCAAGTTGCTGGGTGAGCTCGCCGACAACGGTGTGATTGCCCCGGAAGTCGCCACCAGCGCCGCAAAGGTCAAGGGCATAGCGCAGAGGGGGCTGAAGATGGGCAACTGGCTTCCGCAGGCGCAAGCCCAGGCGCTACTGGACGCGCCCGACACAAAGACCCTCATGGGCAAGCGCGATCGCGCGCTGCTGGCCGTGCTGCTGGGCTGCGCCCTGCGCCGTGACGAGGCTGCCAACCTGACCGCAGAGCACATTCAACAGCGTGAGGGGCGTTGGGTGATTGTGGACTTGATCGGCAAGCGCCAGAAGACGCGCTCTGTGCCCATGCCGTCCTGGGTGAAAGCCAGCCTGGACGCCTGGACGAACGCGGCGGGGATCACGAGCGGCCCCCTGTGGCGCGCGTTTCGCAAGGGTGATCGCGTCCAGGACGCGCCCATGAGCACGGGAGCCGTGTGGAAGATCGTCACCCGCTACTGCGCTGCGCTCGGCTTTGACGACGTAGCGCCGCATGACCTGCGCCGCACCGCCGCCAAGCTGATGCGGGCCGGGGGCGCGCCCCTGGAGCAGATCAGCCTGACGCTGGGGCACGAGAGCCTAGACGTGACGAAGCGGTATCTAGGCACCGACCTTGACCTGACGGACGCGGCGACGGACGCGATCGACTTACGGTAACGCATCCACGCGCGCGCGTGGGTGAGTTACAGGTGTTCCAGATGGAACATCTGACAAGTCGTGACATCCCCACGCGCGCGCGGGTGAGAGTGCAAAATGGTCACCTCGGTTGACCATTATGGGCGCGTCCTGCGGGCCGTTTGACAGCGGGGGCGTTCTGGCGTATGATGGCAGTGTAAAGGAAGCGCCCCGCGGAGCGGAAACTCCCGGAGCGCAGGCCTTACCCGTTAGCGGCGGGCGCGGCAATCTCAGCATAGCACACAACGCCCCCGCTGACCAGATCGGGGGCGTTTTTCGTTTGTGGAAGTGCCTGGGCAGCCGCGCTAACGGCCCCCAGGCTGAGTGCCACAGGAGGTTAGGCCGATGGCACCAACACAATCATACCGTCGTGCGTTCTATCCGCACACCAGGCCACAGGCTGGCGCGCTTCCCTTTTTGCGCCGCCTGCGGCACCGACTGGCCCGCAACCACCGGCGCAGGGTGAGACTTGAGCAGCACCGCGTCGAGCACGAGGCCGGGCGCCAGCCCGCAGAGCGCCGGGCGCTGAAGGTGCCCGCAGAAGCCGCGCGCCGGGCCTACCAAAAGCCGGAGCTGCAGGAACTGGGGCAACTGAGCATTGATGAACTGCGCGCCTTGTCGCGCTACAGGGCCATGAACCGCGTTCAGCGGGGCATCTTCTGGGCCGCGCTGAAGCACCGCAAATTGTCCGGCTTCCTGCTCAAATGGATTATGCGCTGACCCAGAGTAGGCGCGAGGTACGAGTGAGGGTACTGCCATGCAGGGACGAAACACCGCACGAATCAACTGCTATCTGAGTAGCGGTCGGGGCAGTGACCGCGAGCTGCTCTCGAAGCTGCGCGCAGACCGGGCGCGGGGCGTGGCCTACTCCGAGACCGTGCGCCGCGCATTGGCCCACTACTACGAGCACCGTGACCGCCCCGCCCCTACCCCATTGGCAGATCACACTGCCGAGATCTCCGAGCTTCGGGCGCAGGTCGCGGCGCTGGCTGACCAGGTGGCGCAGCTGACGCGCCTGACCGCTGAACTGGACGCCCTGCGCAGCGAGAACGCGCGTCTTCAGGTCTGGCTGCTAAGCGCGACCTACGGCAACGGGGCGCAGCGCAAAGCGGCCACACAGCACGCGGCGCACGTCCTGGCCGCGCTGGGAGGGAACGGACATGAATGACACGAATGACAAACAGGACAAGGCGAAATACGGCCTGGCGTTGGCCCACAAGCTGATCATGAAGGGTGAGCTCACCAATGATGAGCGCACATGGCTTGTAGTGGCCGCCATAGGACAATCGGAAGCGTTACAGATGCCCGAATTCGCCGGGCACGCCGTAACGCTACTGTTGGCCGCTGGCGGATTGGTGAGTGACAGCGCCTTGCTTCTTACCGGCGGGGGCGAAATGATTCGCCTAAGCGACATCGCTGACGCGCTACAGGAGGAAGACGGACATGAGTGACACCATCTTTGACGTGCTGATTGTCCAGAAAGGTAGCAGCAACACCTACCGCGTGACCTGGCTGTACACGCCGCGCGGCGGCTACGGCTATACCATGCCGCTGGACGCGCGCGGGGAGTAGCGCGAACGACAATCACGGGGGATATAAGCATTGTCAAATCTGACAATGCTTATATCAACGACCGTCGAACGAAACTCACGCCGACGGACAAGGCCGAAATCGTCGAGCGC
>JAGPFT010000493.1 GCA_018056405.1 Anaerolineae bacterium | reverse complement strand
CCCTGCGCGCGGGACAGCGCGCCACTGGTACATGCTGGGCGCGGGCATCACCCTGTGGGTGACGTGGCAGATCAGCACGGCAGTGGGCGTGTTGCTCGGCGCGCAGGTACCGCCCCGTTGGGGGCTGGACTTCACCCTGGCGCTGACCTTCATCGCCCTGGTCGTCCCCACGCTCAAAGATCGTCCAACAGTGCTGGCCGCACTGGTGGCGGGAATCGCGGCTCTGGCCGGACACGGGTTGCCCTATAACCTGGGGCTGATGGTCGCGGTGTTGGCTGGTATCGCTGCCGGGGTCGGCGCGGAGCGCGCGGGCTGGGCGGCGTCTCGTGACACGTCCACCACGCCAGCGGAGCACACGCTATGACCACCTGGCTGACGATTCTGGGCATGGTCGCCGTGACCTACAGCGTCCGTCTGTCGGTCATCGCGCTGCTGGGCGAGGCGGCGCTGCCGCCCGCTGTGCGCAGCGCCCTGCGCTACGTGCCTCCGGCGGCGCTGTCGGCAATTGTCTTCCCGACGGTTTTCATGCCGGGCGGCTCGTTCGACCTGTCGCTGGGCAACACGCACCTTATTGCCGGGGCAGTGGCAGCGCTCATCGCCTGGCGCGCGCGCAGCACTCTGCTGTCCATTGCCGTCGGCATGGTTGCGCTGTGGGTGCTTGGGACATAATAAACCTCACCCCCTGGCTTCGCTGCGCTCGGCCAGCCCCCTCTCCGTTGCAGAGAGGGGGCAACGAGGCGCGCCAAGCCGGGTGGGGGTGAGGTCCCGTAGGGGCGTATGGCCATACGCCCCTACGGGGGCGCAGCAGAGCCGCGCCCCTACCGTCTGACGGCTTTTGCGCGCACTGCTCAATTTGCCTCCAACGCCCGGCGTGATATACACTCTCCTCTATGAGCATCCATACCAGATTCAAACCTTTCGTGTTGATTGGCCTGCTGGCGGGCTTGCTCCTGCTGGCGGCCTGCGCCGAGCAGCAAAGCATCGCCGTCTACGTCACACCAACCCCGGCACTGTCTCCTACGCCGGACACGCCGCCCACGCCCGCGCGGGTCGCCGCACAGCCGACGACCGATCCAGCGATCACGCCGCTGCCTACGCCGGAGCCACCGCCTCCCGGCGTCAACTTCGGCCCGATCACGGGGCCGCAGTACACGCCGGAGCCGCTGCACACCGCCCTGCCGCCCACAGTGAGCGTCCAGCCCTGCCGCGCGCGCGTGGTGGTGGCGGGAGCCACTCTTTACACATCGCCCGATTTCGGCGCGCCCATCGCCCGCCCGGCGGTGGAGCGCGAGTTGCTGATCATCAGCCAGTTCACCACAGATGCAGCGGGCAACTCCTGGGTCAGCACGCCGGATGGCTGGCTGCCGCTCAGTCAGGAGGGACGGACGCTGGCGGAAGTGGCCGACGTGCGCGCCTGCGAGATTTTGCAGGGGCGCGATCCGAACACGACGTTGCTGGGCCTGCACATCCTCAATGAGCGCAGCCAGACGGAGGTTCTCACATTCGTGCAGCGCATGAAGGACGCGGGCTACCCGGTCGGCACGCTCAAGGGACTGAACGGCTCCGAGCAGACGCTCACCCTGGCCAAAGCCATTTCGCCGGAGACGGTCATCGTCTACCGCTCGCTGCTCAGCGCCGACGGCATGGGCGATTGCCCTGCCGACATCCGTCTGAGGCCAGACCCGGCGGCGACCGCCCGGCGCTGGATGGACGGCCTGAAGCCGTACTGGGATCAGGTAGACGCCGACTATTATGAGTTGATGAACGAATGCCCGGCGTCGCTGCAGTGGATTGCTGAGTTCTCCATCGAGGCGATGAAGATCGCCAACGAGCAGGGGCGCTGCCTCTTGCTGTTCTCGTTCCCTGGCGGCAATCCCGATATGCAGGTCTTCAATGACCTGCTGCCCGCTTATCAGTATGCGGTGGAAAACCCTTGCGCACCAGGGCGCACGCATGGCATTGCTCTGCACGCCTATAGCCTGCAGGATACGCGCCTGACTTCTGAGTCGGACGTGTGGATCACGCTGCGCCACCGCGTGTTGCACGAGCGGCTGCTGCTGTCTCTGCCAGAGGCGGCGAACCTGCCGGTCTACATCACCGAGATGGGCATTGGTGGGGGGACGTTCCTGCCGCCCTGCGAGTGGGTGATCCGCGACGCGCTACAGTACACCTACCAGCTTGAAGAAGACCCCTATGTGAAGGGCTTCCATCTGTGGAATGTTGGCTCTGGCGCGCAGTGGTATGACATCACGCCCTGCCTGCCCGACCTGACCGACGCACTGATCCGCTACTACACGTTCAAGCCGTGATGGGCTGGTTCCTCACCGGCGAGGCTGGCGCTGCAAGGGTGCAGGCGATGTGCCTCTGTGCACGCCTCGCCTTCTGGCTTCGCCATGCCCTCGTTGGCCTCACCCCTGCTCGGCCTACTGACGCGGGCCTCGCCGTCCCCTCTCCACGTTGTGGAGAGGGGGCAAGCCGAGCGCAGCGAGGCTGGGGGTGAGGCTAAGAGGCCGTTTGAGAAGCCTTATTCCTGCCTCTTCCCCCCATCCCCGGCCCTTCCCCCACGAAGGGGGAAGGGAGAAAAGCGCGCACTCCAGGCCCCTCCCTCCTTGTGGGGGAGGGGTTTGGGGTGGGGGGGACAACTTCTCAAATGGCCTAAGCCAGGCGAGTCGCTATCGGCTTTCACCCGCCCAGCCACCCAACCGCTCGGGTGCACTCGCTTTTTGGGGCAGTGATCTTGAGCCGCTGAGATGACGAGGGCGCGGAGGGGAAAGTCGGAAAAGCTCTGAGGCTTTCTCTGCGACCCCTGCGCGCTCTGTGATGGACCGGTTGAGAAGCCCGCTGCGCGGGTGTACCTCACCCCTCAATCCCCTCTCCACACGCGGAGAGGGGACTGAGCCAGATACTTACTCCCCCTCTCCGTATATGTACAGACCGGGGACATAGTTGACAGGTGTTCGGGGACATGGTTGACACTTTGCCAGCGTACCATCAAGTGCTCCGCAGGTCTAGGGTGCGGATTTCGAAACGACCGAAGAACACATGAAACAGAC